>JAHFZE010000025.1 GCA_020854785.1 Methanomethylovorans sp. | reverse complement strand
GTATCCCCGGTCATCGGTGTAATCCTGATGGTCGCAATTACTGTCATCCTTGCAGCAGTCATTGCTGCGTTCGTGTTCGGCATGGGACCACCAGAACAGGCACCACAGGCAAGCCTGAGGGCAAGTGCTGCTGGTGACGGAACAGATACTTGGATTAAACTCGAACATCAGGGTGGAGATGTCATCATGGTGAAAGAAACTAACACCAGGGTAACTGTGAATGGTTCCGCAATTACAACCTACACCTTTGAAGGAGAGTTCAGAGCAGGAGAGACCCTTTACTTGTCAGATACCGAAGTAAGTAATTCTACTGCAGATATGACCGGCAATTCAGTTGCATCACCTGGTGCGACAATCCCCGTCAAGATTATTGACGTTGCCAGCCAGCAGATGATTGCTGACCTGTCAGTAAGGTTCTAAGCCTAAATAATGGAAACCATAGGACAAGGGTGCAGCAATGCGCCCTAAATCCTTTCTGACTTTTTTTCTAGCCTTATTTTGCGTATGGCATAGTATCAATGGACACTATGTTTTAAGGGAATCCTTATTTTACCCTGAAAGCTCACCTCATTTTATATCACGACACGCTGAGTTGAACCGTGATAATTGAGGAGCTTACCTTGAAATATAATTTTAAAAGTAGTGCGCAATCTGTGTAATCACATAGAAATGATGAAGATCGTAGATGAGATCGACATTAATATCCTTACATCATGCAGTAACAGCCAGGGATTCTGAACCAACGGGTAAGTTCATAGAGTTAATTGCTGATGCTTCGGTGATCCGTGAAAGTTCAGCATTTCTTTTAAGGACACTTAAAGTGATCTCCACGACAATTGCTTGCTCAGTTATTGTTACCTCTGCAGCCAGTGATTTATAGTGCTGTGCATCGTACTTGCTGATGCCAAACCTGTTCGAAAAATCCAGGATCTCTATACCCATTATAGAATTATCCTCAGCAATGTCCAAAACTATCCCATCTATATCTATAGATGACTTATATTTGAGTTCTCTTGTGTAAGTAAAGAAGCTATCATTATCTATATCGTAATCAGCAACATCGCCTTTCCTTTCGATCCGGGCTTTACTCATCTGCTCTCACCCTCTTTTTCGATGCTTCTTTAAAACATGTTACCAATGAATATTTTATTGGTTTTATTTCCTTCACACTAAAGATTATAATAAGATCGTAGTCTTCATTATATGGATATAGGACTTTAGACTTTTGCTCATCTTGTTGCAATATCCCGACAGGTGTACGGTCGAATATGATTTTGTAAACTTCTTCGATAAACTCTTCACCAAATCGGCCAATTACCCTTTTTCTGAAATTAGCTGTTTAATGGATACTATCTACAGTGATAACAGAAAGATGCTGTCCAAAAGTGTAGATATTCAGTGATCCCATTAATGATCCCAATTATTATGTGTTAGTAGAATTATCAAACGGCCACACTACTATAAAAGTTTACCAGAGAAAAGTGAATATGATCCAGTTAGATATGGATTTACACCAGATCATCTAATGAAATATCGACTCTCTAGAGAGCCTGATAATCAGAAACTTATTATAATTCACCTTTGTGGTTTGGTGTGAAGTCCGCATCTTTAAGAAGCTTAAAATATACACATGTGGGCACTAAAACTTTTATAAGTTGTCCTGTTTTGGAAATACTTCGAAAAGTTAATATGCATTAAAAATAATGACAAATATGGGAGTAAAACGTACCCACTCAAGAAGGGAGAGGTTTATCCATTGAGGACCGAGCTCATGGACCTTTTTCATTGAGTTCGGTCCTGATGGATTTTTTCTGATATGATATGATGTTTCATGCACTGCAGATGATCTGTCAAAGTTGTTAGTGTCTGAATAAATCAGACAGATATCTTAATAAGACGAGTCGTTCATTTTTTTCAATGGTAAATTCAACAAGTATATATAGCATACAAAGACAATCCTATTTAATACACAGAGTCATTTATAGGAGGTTTATGCTGTGGAAATTGAGAAACTTTTGAAAGATAGCTGGGATGTCTTCCAGAAGAACATTGTTGCATTTATTGTCGGTACGCTTATAGCAGGAATAGGATCAATACTTATTGTGACCATAGCACCATTGTTCTATGGTGTCACATATATGGCAGTCAAAGGGATCAGAGGGGAAAAGGTCGAGATAAACGACGTATTCGCAGGGTTCAAAGTACCCGGAGCCTTTGTGCAAAGCTGGATTGTCGTCATCATCTATCTGGTGCTGATGATCGCAGGTTCCATGCTGCTGGGAAGGGTCGGAGGTATTGTTGCAATACTGCTGATCTATGCTTTGCCATTGCTGGTCATGCGAGGATACAAAGGAGCAGATGCTCTCAAGGAGAATTTTGAACTGATACAAAAATATCCTGTGGAAACCGTGATCGTGTTCCTCGTATTCTTTGCGCTCAACTTCATTGGCAGCCTTATAGTGATCGGTGCGCTTATCACATTCCCGCTTAGCCAGATAGGATATACCCTTACTGCAAAGAACCTGGCAGGCAACGGTCAGCCAGCGGCCTATATAGAGGAATGAGACAGGCATAATAGAAAGGGAAACCTTTTGTTATTTATTTTTTAGAATAGATATAAATACCATCCGATTATATTTATATTAGACAATAATATTATCTATAGGAGGCGACATTATGGAGATAGAAACTCTCTTAAAAGATAGTTGGGAAATCTTCCAGAAGAATCTGGTTGCATATATCATTGGTGCGCTTATTACGATCTTTGGATCGATAATCGTTATAACATCCGCTCCTTTGGCCTATGGTCTTGCCCACATGGCTGCAAAGGGAGCCAGAGGGGAGACCGTAGAGATAGCTGATGTCTTTGCAGGGTTCAAGCCAGATAAGTTCATACAGAGCTGGATACTGTTCCTTATAATTATGATCCCCATATTTATAGGGTTCTTGCTGCTGGTCATCCCGGGCATAATAATCAGCATAGCTTTCGCGATACTTTTCCTATATGCACTGCCATTGATGGTGGTCAAGGGTACTGGTGCTGTGGATTCCCTGAAGGAGAGCTATGAGATAGCTAAGGCCAACCCCCAGGACACAATAGTGCTTGTAGTAGTTGTCATGATCCTCAATGCAATAGGCAGCGCAATATGGATCGGGACCATTCTTACAATGCCCTTCTCAATGCTAATGCTTGTCCTCGCACTCCCCATGGTAACAAGTGCAGCACCTGAGATGAAAGTTCAGGATGCGAGCGTAGAAGAGATCGAAAATAACCTGTGACAACTTTCACAGGTCCACTTTTTATTCTGTTTCTCTTTTTATTGATCCTTACTTACCACATACCATAATTAAGAAATAGGACCGCTGAGTATTCAGATGTTATACATCTCCGGACCCTTGCGTACTTTTTCAATATCCCGGTCAATAACTGAAAGCTTATTCTTGTCCACTTTTATCCCTGCGAGGTTCTCAATGAACCAGATGGATTTCACATGGTCATCCGGATTGAGCTTCCAGTCGGGTTTTTCCATATAGAAATCAATGCCTTCAGCATATCTCATGAGTTCCATACGGACTTCCTCCGTGATCCAGCCCAGTTCCTCATAATAAGAAAGTATATCAGGAAGATTATTACGTCCCACGAGCTCCATAAGGAACTCAAGCCATTCCATACACAACTTGATGCTGGTGGAATTTTTCATTATGTGTGCAAGCTGTATGCTCTGGCCTGCTACCTTGTACCCTCGGGCTCCTATCTTTTTGAGCTCGCCCTCCGCATATTTTGAAAGCTCCGTCATCTCGTCCCTGATCTCCTGCTGCGAAGCAGAGACGTTTAGAACATCAGTTGCAAGCTTTGCAACATTACCCTTCAGATCCTGCACAGCTGCAGAGGTTTCCGTACCTGACCTTTCCATACTTGCAATTCTTGGTACCACGTTCTCCATTGACGCGATCTTACCGGACAAAGCAGATAAATTATCATCATTTTCCTGTGCGTTTTCCTGCATTTTAGAAACAAGAGCAGTGTAGGAACCCACAAGCTCAGAGATATGCTTCTCGATACTGGAAAGACCGGATAGTATATTCTTATTCTCAGACTGGACATGAGCTACCTGTTGTTCTATACCAGAAAGGTGTGACTCCAGCTTACTTACGCGCTCATCCAGGTCATCGAATTTCATACCCGTTGCTTTCATCACATCATCAGAAGAATTTTGAAGAGATCGTACAGAATCCTCCAATACGGTCATATTTCCTGAAAGCTGCTCGTACATCCCATAGACCTGGGAAATATTCCCTGCAGACAAATCCAGCCTTTCCTTTATCTCATCAAGATCGCTGGACCTGACAGGAGCATGTGCATTTGAACTCGTGGCAGCTGCAGAGAAAGGCACCTCCTCAGTTGCTTCAGTTGCTTTTTGAGGCTGATAGGGGATCCCGGATGGTTTCTGCTTCATGATTGCAGCAATATCTGGCATTTCACGATCTTGGACATCCTGGGTTCCCATAGGAAATACAGTATCTTTTGTGCCTTTGTCCTCATCTTCGCGATCTTTGGCCATATCACTGTGAGTGGAAAGGAATGGCTGGGGCCCGTTATCGAGCTTAAGTTCCTCCGGAAAATCGTACAATGGATTCTCCACAGGAGTAACTTTTACAAAATCATCCGAGCTCCTGATATCATGACCATCAGCTACATCTGCCTGCGGGAATATGGGGGCAGCAGGGGATAAGCTCTCTGTACCGCCAGGTGGTGCAAAAGGCGATGATCCTGAAGACCCCGGACCAAAAGGAGACATATCTGGAACAGAGGCAGATGCGCCTCCGTTTGCCTGTATTCCGCTTTTGTGTACCGAAGAAGCAGAAAGTTGCAGAGGAACCTCATCTTCCAGGATATTGCCTTCCTTTATCTTCTCCATTTTTTCCAATAGACTTTTACCTTTAGATAGGTTTCGAACATTGGTAACAATGGAATTTGCCAGCTCACCTATGCTCGTTGCCAGGTTTTCGGATACGTCAGCCATTTTGCTGCCAATTCCCTTTTTTTTCTCGGTCATGGCAGCAACCGAGTCAGGGAAAGGATTGCCTGAAAAAGGTGAGTTCACTCCCGAAGAGGGAAAAGGAACAGGAGCGTATGGGCCTGGAAAGGCACCAAAGGGATTAGCCTGAGCTGCAAAAGGATCAGCAGCTGACCGACCACTGCTCTGAACGAAAGGATCACGGGAAGCAGAAAACGGATCAGCTGAAGAAGGATCGCCAGCAAATGGAGAAGGACCAGTAACTGCATCTAAAGGATTACCTGAACCTACAATAGCAGCTGATTGAACTGGCTGCGCAGGTGTGTCAAGTGGTGAGAACTGGGGAGATGGATTATTTCCAGCTGGCTGTGGGAATGGTGGTGAACTAAAATGACCTGGACCACTTAAATTTGGATATGGGACAGGGAATATTGGAGCATCCATAGAGTCAATTCCAGATCCCCCTGGAGAAGGGATCGATCCACCAGCTTTGGTGTCATCATCAGAAGACCCCATTTCAAAGACAGGCAATGGCCTTTTACTGGTCGTCTGCACCTTTGGAGTATTCTTCACTTCAGATGAAGGAGCTCCCTGAAATGCCATTGGAGGCTCCTTAGATAAAAAAGGAGGCAATGCCCCTTCTTTTCCGTCCAATATAAAAGGAGGTGTTGTATCTCCTGGTATTTCCTGCTTAGACTGAAGGGAAGATAGATCCGGCATTTCCATAGAGAACAAAGGAGAAGATACTGCAGAAGGTTCAAAGGATAAGCTCTTTTCAGGAGAAGCAATGCTTGTTTCCTGTATTTCATTATCTGAAAAAGCTTTCTGGAAAAGGTCTAAGTTCGGAACATCTGCGGCAAATGGTGGTATGCCTGGCGCAGCATTGACATCACCATCTGTTCCACCTTCCTTCTTCTGGCCTGCCTGTTCCCATGGAAATTTACTCATAGAGTCTCAACTTCAGATGTTAGTAAGTTTAAATTAATTAGTATGAATTATACATGTATTTATATAAAACTTATTGGTAGACTTCTTTCATATTCATGATAAGTGTAGCCACTCGAACATGCAGTACTAACGAAAAACAAAATTATCAGTTGCATTGACAAGAAGTTAGAAGCAGGCGCACATGATATTTGAGGGAATGGACGAGAGATAAAGGATGAAATTTGTGCTAGAAATTCATGTTGTTATTACTCTGTGCGCCTAATCTGTGCATACGTTATCAAAATATATAAGGGTTTTGTAGTGTTGTGGAGAGATATAAGAGATGCCAGATAGTAAAAATCGAGAATCATCATAATGATGATTATCGTAATTGCATAAAGAATAGACTTAAATAAAAGATGATAACAGTGAGTCTGCTCAGACCTTCGCGCATATTGCACAGAAGGAACACATCGATCACAATCTGAATACTTTTGCGCCTGAAACAGAAGATCTTACCAAACCATCAATATCTACTTTGCTCTCCTCAGCCAGCAGAGAATCATACTCAGCCCTGGTCTCAGGTTTTTCCGGTACAGCCGAGCAACATGTCACCGGTCTGATAGACACATCATAAGAACCTATCTTCCTTGCAATATCTATTATATCTGCTTTATCAAAAGATATCAACGGATGGTAGAGAGGTATGGCAAGCCCATAAAGCTCTGCGTACATATTTGCAGAGGTTTGGGACGCCACTTGCCCTAAAGATGAACCTGTGATTATACCTGTAGCACCTTCACGCTTCATTACCTCATAAGCAACCCGATACATTGTCCTTTTGCACAGCACACATGTTTTGTTCCTGGAACACTGCTCCACAAAAGCCTTCAGGGAACAACCATGCGGTATCTCATATATCCTGAAAGGACGACCAGGTGCCCATTGCTGCAGCACCCTTATACTATCCAGTGCACGCTGCCTGGTAGAATCATCGGCAAATGGCTCATTACTGCAGTACACCGGAATTATCTCAACCCCTCTTTTCATCATGAGCCAGGCCGCTACAGGAGAATCGATGCCTCCGGACACCAGGGCAACCATTTTACCCTGGGTGCCCAGAGGAAGACCACCCACACCACTGGAGTTTTCCGTGAACACATAAGCTTCCTTCTGGCGTACCTCTACAAAAATTTCCTTATCCGGAGTAGTAAGATCCACTACCGGAGTTTTGCCTGCTGACAGCAAACGCTCCCACACAGCATCCCCACATTTCAGTCCTACGTCCTGCGAAGAAAAATCATGATTGCCGGTCCTGCGGGCCCTTATGGCAAAAGAATCTCCTTCTTCGATGAACCCTGCACCTATATCTGCACATTTTCGCGATATGGTACCAAGATCTGCATCAACAGCAGTTGCAAATGATGCAGACACCACGCCGAACACATCAGCTGCAGCATTCGCAGCCCTCTCATCGGAAGTCTTGATAAAGATCCTCCCCCATTCCCGGCTCAGACCTGAATACTCCACACCGCGCTGATCAAGCATAGCTGAGATATTTCTCATAAGGATCTTTTCATAGTGGTTCCTGACACCAGGACTTTTCAGCGCCAATTCCCCATATCTGACAATTACTATGTTGTTCATCGTCCCACTGTTCTCTGATGAGTCTGATATAGTTTAATCGTAAAGAAAATTCCATTACATCCGAATATTGAGGTACTTACCGCCTTATAACAAAGCCTGTAAATTCACCTGAAGCCTGTTTCCATTCAACGTCCAGTGAATCCACGCGGGACATAGGAGGACCTGCTTTTAGCCTTTGCAAGAGCAGTTCAACAGACTCCTTAGGTCCTTCGGCCAGGACCTGTACGCAACCATCGGGGAGGTTACGAGCATAGCCTGCAATGCCAAGTTCCTGTGCATTGTTCTTTGTGAACTGGCGGAAAAAGACCCCCTGTACCCTTCCGCATACATGGACTTCGGCAAGTACGTGTCCAATATCCATGGAAGGGTATTCAGGAACCATGTTATATGAACTTTGGCCTCAGAGAGAGCATCTTTGCAAGAGGCAGACCCCGGTACGGTAAGCCAGCGATCTCTGCCTGTATGCGGGAATCCAGTTCTTCTGTTGACATTTCCATGGTCTTCGGCCTATTGACCTGGGATTCCGCCCGTATGGTCACATTTATTTTGCCGGTTTCGACCTCTTTATCCCCGATGACGACCACGTAAGGGATCCATTCGCGTCCTGCTTCTCGTATACGCTTGCCCACAGTATCTTCCCTGTCATCGATATCCACACGGCAATTAAGCTTCTCTGATACCTGTTTTGCGAACCCAAGGTGCTTTTCAGATACTGGGATCACCCTTACCTGGGTCGGAGAAAGCCATACAGGAAGCATAGGGACCTCACCTCGCTCAGACCTCATAGCCTCTTTTTCCAGGAGACCGTAGATACAGCGTTCGATAGCACCACTTGGAGAGCAGTGCAGTATTGTAGGACGCTGCTCCACACCGGCAATGTCCACGTATCTGATATCATAACGCTCAGCATTTTCCACATCTATCTGTACTGTGGAAAGAGCACTTGCCTTTGCCAGGGCATCTACAAAGTTGAATTCGAACTTGAGCACGAAATAGAAGAACCTTGTATCCCACATCTCCACTAGCACAGGCTTGTTCACTGTACGGGCAAGATTGGTGATGAAATCCTTGTTCTCTTCATAGAAATCCCTTGTGAACCTGATAGCTACCTCAAAATCATCTACCTTGATACCAATTTGCTCCAGGATACGGATACACATATTATACTGTTCGTCGAACTGGGAAACAGCCTGCTCCATATCATAGCATAGAGTATGCATATCAGGCATAGTGAATGCCCGCAGACGACGCAGACCAACAAGCTCCCCCCTCTGCTCCTTACGGAAACTGTAGCGAGTGAGTTCGATCATCTTTAGCGGGAGACTCTTGTAGGACATGGTCATGTCATGATTGATCAAAAACTGCCCGAAGCATGCAGCAAATCTAAGGAAGAGCTGTCTTTTATCAGAT
>JAHFZE010000139.1 GCA_020854785.1 Methanomethylovorans sp. | reverse complement strand
GATTTTCTGAAAAAACCATCCACGTTCTTCTTTGGAACTACTCTAGCTAACTCATCAGGTTGCCTTTTCCATTTGAAGGCCATTTGTGCTCACCCACACTAATTCCTTAATGAATATTCGGTAAAGATTATATATATGGTTTTTCCAAAGTATTAAATGGTAAACATTTGTGACAAATGGCAACTTCCACAATGGGGATTAATATGAACAGATCATATCCTGTGAGTGCGAGGGTTTCAGAGGATATTAACCAGTATCTTGAAAAACTGGTGAATTCCGGCCTGGCTATTAATAGATCTGAAGCACTGAAACTGTGCATAAGATATGCCAAACAGATGAAAATGGAGGAGGTCATATAAGTGGAACTTAACAATCCTTTCAAGAAGGTGTCACCTGATGAGCTCAAAACCAAACTTGCGATCTCTGAACAAAGACTGTCATCCAGAGAGAAAGAGCTGACCAAAAAGAAGAACAAAGCTCGCGATGACGCAAAGAAAGCGCTTTCTGAAGGCAACGACAGAGAGTTCAGGGTGGCTTCGCGCCGCTATTCTCTTGTGGACGGTCAGGTCAATACCATCGGAAGCATGGTGGAAATGGCACAGTCAATGACCGATGTTATAGAAATGCAGACAGGACTTAAGGAGGTCGTCGAGATCGGGCAGGAACTGGGAAAGTGGCAGAAACAATTGGGATTCGATACCAATAAGCTTGAAAGTGCTATCACGAACATCCGTACCTCCATGGAGAAGGTCAACACGGCCACCAGTATGATGACCTCATCTATGGATGTTGCTATGAGCGGCAATACTGAACTGAGCGAAATGCAGGATGCTTTGCGGTCTGAACTCCTTGCCGAACTCAGTGGTGAGAAAGCATCGGAAGACAAACTTTCTAAGAAGATCGAGTCAGAGCTCTCTGAAAACAAATGATCCTATTTCCTGCCAACAGGAGGTGGTAACTTGGCTGCGTCAAGTTCAATGGCAGCAGAGGCTCGGGGATATGCAAAGGTGGCAAAGGAACTGGAAGACTCCGGGGAGCTGGAAAGAGCACGTACCCTATATCTCAAGGCCGCCAAATTGTACAATGAAGCTTCCAAGACAACAACCGATGACACGGACAGAAACATCCAGAGAGACCTGGCCGAACATCTGCTTGAAAGAGCGCAGTCTATAAAGCGGACACAAGTACAGTATTCTGGTGCAGTAAAAGATAACAAGACCGTTGGTGATGAGAGTTCCCTTTCAAATGAGGACCTTTTTCTCAAACAGGTCCCTGAAGTGGGTTTTGCCGACATAGGGGGTCTTGAGAACGTAAAGGAGGAGATAAGGAAGTCCATCATATATCCCTTCACTCACAAGGAACTGTACAAGATGTACGGACAGAAGGCAGGAGAAGGGATCTTACTATACGGTCCTCCGGGCTGTGGGAAGACCATGATGGCCAAGGCAGCTGCAAAGGAGTGCAGTGCAGATTTCATCAGTGTCAAGACCAGCAGCATAGTAAGTAAATGGGTGGGAGCTTCAGAGAAGAACATAAAACAGGTATTCGACACTGCCAGAAGCAGTGGGAGAGCTATTATCTTTTTCGACGAGATAGATTCCATTGCTGTGCGCCGCAGTGAAGGTGAGGAGTATGCAAAACGTGTGGTGAATGAGCTGCTGGCACAGATGGATGGAGTGGATACTTCGCATGATGATCTGCTTGTGCTTGCTGCAACAAACGAACCCTGGTCCATAGACCCGGCTCTTAGAAGGCCAGGACGTTTCAGCAAACTTGTATTTATCCCCGAACCTGACATGGAAGCAAGGATCGCTATTTTCAGCATGCAGCTCAAGAAACGTCCTATTGCGGATGATGTGGATGTGAAGGAGCTTGCACGCATCACAAGATCCTATTCCGGTGCGGACATCTCTGCAATTTGCAAAGAAGCTGCAGATATACCTCTGGGAGAAGCGCTCAGAGGAGGAGAACCACGTAAGATCAAAATGCAGGATTTTCTGCAGGCGATAAAGCAGAGGAAAACTTCCATTCTCAGCTGGTATATTTCAGCAAAGGACCAGATAATGCGGACAGGCGAAACAGATGCTTTTGAGAATATCCTCAGAAGAGAAGTGGATGCAGGTGAATAGTCAACTGGAAGAACATATTTTGATGAAATAGAATGATGCATTTGTAAAAGAACAGGAGAATGCAGATATGGCAGATGTCAAGGATCCGTCCGACCTGCAGCGGAGGAACAGGATAATCGTCCAGGAACAACTTGAACAGGCATACGTTGCCGTAGATGTCCTGATAAGGAAAAGTTATAGCAGACATGATATGGAAGCTACATCTCTTCTCAGAGATCTGCGGGGAAATATCAATAGTCTGCTGCCAGAGATCAGGTCATCCGGACTCGATACTTTCCACAGGAAAAAAGGCACACTTGATGATCTTTATTGTGCAGAAGATAGTTTTATTTCCAGTTCAGAAAAGTTCAATGAGGCTGTAAACTCTTCTGCTGAACTTGAAAAAGAAATAGATGTCCTCAGCCTGCAGCAACTACTCACAACATTACAACGAAATTTCAGAGAAAGGATACCTGTTTCTAATGATATTATAAGAGAATTTAAGGTGAAATCAGGAATTGATGTTTTTACCGAACCGTTTAAGGAAACTTCCTCCACTTTAGGAGCATTTGGGATCAGAAAGACAGGAGAGATAGATCGAAATAGTGTTTCTTCAGCCTCCTCTACTGCAGGTGCATTCGGGATCCGCAGGGAGGGCTCAAATGGAAAAAGCCCTTCAGGCCTAAGTATGGGGATACACATGGGCAGCAGTGCCTCTATGATGATAGAGCCAGATGGCAGAGAACTGACACCTCATCTGCTTGCCGACCTGTACAATTATTTTAACATACTTGAACAGAAATATTCGGTCAACCATCCGGAAATATCAGCAACTGATGTGTACATCGGAGACAGGAAATGGGACTTTGAAAAAGGTGATAGATACCTGAAAGGGAACATTTACGACAATCTTTTCAGCAGGACCTTGATATTCTATACTGTGTTCAAGCCATTTGATGATCTAAAGCAGATCACTGAATGTGTGCAGAAAGAGGCAGATAAGGTTCCTTCAGGACAGTACCTGAGCCTTTGTCTTATAGGTGTTGAATGGCCCGAAGATATGATGGAATGGACAGCATCTTTTTTTCACCTTCGTATGTCACTTTTTATCTATGATATTGGAACAGGTACTTTTTGTTTCAACAAAGACCTTAAATTGTCGAACCGGTTTGCTTTCTGGCACAATATGGACAAGGAAACGCCTAAGTTATATGACCGGTTGTTGCTACTATTGAAAGAGGCGGGATCTATAAGCATTGCTGAAGCTGCAAAGCAACTTGAACTGGAAG
>JAHFZE010000162.1 GCA_020854785.1 Methanomethylovorans sp. | reverse complement strand
TATATGTCCCTTGCATGTCCGGTCCTTTTTATTGCAGCTTTAAGTTCTGACCGCGTGATATTATTTGCTGTCACCCTGTCGTATCCGGCCTTTTTCCATTGCCACCAGATGTCTGACTGATATTTGCTGAACTTACCTTGAAGCTTAGATGGATCGTTCATGATCTCTATTTCTACAGGCAGATATCTTATGATGCCAAAACGTGAGGCTATCTGTCTGGCACTTCCTCTTCCCAGAGAGCTCATGTTCTCAGGGGTTATGGTTATTTTTGCGCCTATATCCACGACTATCCTGTCCTCTTCAATAACATCAATAAAACCTTTATATATAGTTCCTGCATCCGGGATGGATATTGGCATACCATATTGTCTTATGAGAAGATTGCTTGCGAACTCCTCGTCTTCTCCTTCGATCTCAGCGACCGTCCATCTATCATCTGTAACGGTGACCACGGCCTTGACAGCCAGTTCCTTCAGTTCATTTGCAATATTGGAAGAAATAGTATCTATAGTTTTTTTTTCGTTCCCATAGATCTTTATGCACAATGTGATCTTTTTCATATCTTTTGATCTCTTACTGATTTATAAGCGACTCGAGAAGATCCTTTGTTTCAATAAAGTACTCCAGTGTAGCGTCGTCGATAGCGTGATATTCCTGCATAATGTTCTCGATCTTCTTAAGATCCCTTTTGAAAGGTCCCAGTCTTCTTATAACGGTTTCTCTGTCTGCCCCACTAACGATCAATTCATTGTAAATGGAAATAATAGTATCATTCAGCCTTTTGATCTTTTCGTATGCATCTTGGTTCTGCTCATGGTCTATAAAGACCTCTTGCCTACTGCTGGCCGGATCTTCAATACTTCCATCTTCCACAGGACCAATTCCTTCTGGCAGTTCTCCTTCCAGGGCAATAATAAGGTTTTTGAGAGCCTCCACTACCTTAAAACCTGAATCAGTAAGCTCTACATATTTAACCCTTCCTTCCATCGTAAATTTTACCAACCCATGTTCTTCCATTTTTGAGAGGATCTTCGTAGTGTGTGCAAATGTCGAATTGATCTCTTTAGTGATCACAGAAGCATACGTTTTCTGGAACGACCAGATAGCAAGGAGTGCCAACGTCGGTTTTTCCTGAAGGAATAGTTGCTCAGCATATTCTTTAGCCATAATTTCTCTCTCTTTTTATGATCGGTCCCGTGAATTAGAAGAGAATTATCCAGTGATTTCTATCTATTTTATTGTATATTACTTTATGTAATCATATCCATGTGAAGATATTTATATTTATCGAAATCTTCTCAGAGTGTCTAATATTCCCTCTAGTCCTGCATTAGTTTTGAACGATGTTCCGCTGAAATGTGTCCTTGAAGCCTTGAATCCATTTGCTTTTAACTCCTTAAGCAGCTCTTTCATGGGCATAGCAGATATTCCCAGTTTTTTTGTCAGAAGATGCTGATCATAAAAAGTAGGTATATCCAATTCATTCCTGCACAGTTCAACTATCTTTAATGCATGCTCTTTCTTTCCAAGTTCCCGTTTCGTAAGTTGGATCAACACCGAGTCACAAAATTCTCTGTTGTGCAGAGGACCAAGCCATAATGGGCCTGCAATACTTATATTATCTCCACAGACCTTGCATTTTTCAGGTATATGTACTGCCAGCCCATAATGGACTGACCTAGCCGCACATTTAGTACAATGTGCTATGAATCCCAGATACTTTAAGCATTTATCTGTATTATTTGCACCTTTTTTTACTTCAAGATAGGTCCGAACATAATGCCTGGTGGCATGGCAGAACAGAGGGTGCATGGCCTTCTCATGTCTTGCGAGGTCTCTTGCTATCATACCAAGAAGGATGCGCAATCCCATTTCACTGTGATATTCCACGTTCAAAGGTACAGCACTATATTTCCGGATACCGGAATTCAGGTGCGCTCCACAGAGTGGCGCAGTGTCCGTAGCTGTAACAGCAAGCATATTTATGGCTGAACTCGATGCAGCATCAAGGTAAGTAGTTGGTGATCCAAATGGGTCTATATCTACTATATCATACCGTTCTTTATGTAACAAAACATTAGCATTGCCAAGACATGTTCTCACTTTATTGGTAAGGTCATTGAGTGCCGTATTTTCCCTTATCAGGTTATATGCCTCTTCGCTCCAGTCATTAAGTGTGACATTGACACCTACCTCTTTTGCTATCCGTAGTCCTCGAATACCGGAAGCTGAAAGGGCGTCCACATAGGTGATGTCTGTCAGTTCCAGATGTCTGCGAGATGACATGAGCTCAGAATAAGCAGCAATAGATGCTACTGACAGATCCCGGTTCAGTTCCATTTCCGGATTATAGAATACACTTGCAGAAGAGATGGACAGCTGCCCGCCATCTGGAACCAGAGGGACCAACGCCCGGGTACAACCTTCTTGAATAGTCCTGGTCTTCATCGGTCCCAATCGAATGACTGTTATTATTTAACTATAATGGTCCCACTCATTCTGGGGAAGCCCATAATACTGTAATTGTACGTGCCTGTTTCATTAAATGTATAGCCGAAAGACTGCCTGTAACCTATGGACCGATTTTCCCAAAGGCCATTCTCGCTCACAATAGTAAAGGCTCTGACGGGGTCATTAAAATTGATCCAGAACACAGTATCTTCAGGTGCCACCTGCAGGGTATTGGGAGTGGAGAGGAATTTTTCCAGGCGTATGGTGTAAGTCCGTGGTACTCCTGTATCAATGATCTGTGGTCCCTGAGGCACAGTACCTTCAGCAGGCACATCAACTGTTGGCTGCTCTGAGGTCTCAGTATGGTTTTGTTCTGTTATGTCAGGGGATATATCACTTTCATTCCCGTTAATGACATCTTCAATACCATTTTCATCGACAGTATCATTTACACCATCTGTTACATTCACTTTACCATCTGTTGCATTGTCGCCGGTACAGCCAGACAACACGACAGCAGACAGTACAAACAATAAGACGAGAACTTTTATTTTCATCCCTGTCACCTGTCTATACATTAAAAGTCATTACCTAATAAACTTTCACTTCAAAAATGCAGAAGTTGGACTTCGATCTTATTTTTCTGTTCATCTTCGTTCATCTCTATAAGCGCAGCATATCCGGAAGCTGCCATCCCTGGGTTTACAACTACAGTACCTTTTGTACTGACCACCCCTCTGGCTTCGTGTATATGCCCGCAGACAATGAGCTTTGCTCTTCCGATGAAGTCTGAGAAAGATGTGCATCCCACATGGCCGGATGGGATCTCGTCCAGAACTCCATACGGGGGAGCATGAGTAAGTAATACTGTATCCATTTTATCATTTTCTGCAGCTTCCATCATTTCTTCAAGCCCTGATCCGATATCGCACTCCTGCATTTCGAAAGGTGTGCAGAAAGGAGTTGGATTGGAGCCACCTGAACCTATGAACACAGTATCATACATCGTATAGGACCTATGGTGAAGGTTCACTGCCTTTGAACTGTCAAGCAAATCCAGTATAGAGGGATGGTCACAGTTCCCGGGCACTGCCAGCACGGGTACATCGAAAAGCTCGAAAAGTTCCAATGCTTTCTCATCTGGTCCAAAGTTAGTAATGTCCCCTGCCACAAGAACAAGATCTATTTCACCGGCTTGTTCCAGAAGACCCTTTATCTTCGAATAGTTCCCATGAGGATCAGCAATTGCGAAAATTCTCACTCCCTACGCACCTCTGTATAGACATTTCTCAGTTCATCTTTTTGTATCTTTCTATTTTACTTTTCAGAAGGATCTGTCGCCTCCCAACATTCCACCGATGAATTTACCTCCTATTCCACCTACACCAGTTGATTCATCGCGGTTCTGGTATCTTGCTGCGGCCATTACTCTGTCAGCAAGCCTGGAGAATGGCAGACTCTGCAGGAATACCTTTCCAGGTCCTCTAAGAGTTGCAAGTACCACACCTTCGCCTCCGAAAAGTGCGTTCTTGAACCCTCCTACAAAACTAATGTTATAGTCAACACTTTCAGCAAAAGCACATATACAGCCCGTATCAACTCTTATTACTTCTCCTGCTTTAAGGTCTCTTTCTATGATCGTTCCGCCTGCGTGGACAAAGGCCAGGCCATTACCTCTAAGCCTTTGAAGAATAAAACCCTCGCCTCCGAAAAGTCCTGCTCCGATCTTCTTTGTGAAAGTCAGCTCGATTTCTATCCCCTTTGCTGCACACAGAAAAGAATCTTTCTGGCAGATAAAACCGCCTCCTAGTTGAGCTAGGTCAAGGCAAATGATCTTTCCCGGATAGGGAGCTCCGAAGGCTACATAGCCTTTACCTTCTCCTTCGTGAGTAAAATTGGTAATAAAGAAACTCTCACCTGTGATAGTTCTTTTAAGACCCTTCAATAACCCTCCACCGGTCGAAGTTTCCATTTTGATCCCGGGTCCCATGTACATCATGGCACCTGCTTCTGCCCTTACGCTCTCCTTTGGGTCCAGTTCTATCTCCACAAGTTGCATATCGTTACCAATTATCTTATAATCAATAATATCGGCTATATTCATCTCTCCTTTTGGCAATCTCAGGTCTCTAGCGATCCCATATACAGGATATTGTAGTTGGAACCTTGGATTGCCTGTGTTACTGGTGTATAGTTTTAGCAGAAGCAAAGATAAAAACTTAATTATATCAGGTGTGCATAAGTGACAAGGTGAGGTCGTCCATGAAGGAAAAAGGAGCAGTTATTAAAGAAAATGCAAGTATTATCGCTCTGTATCATCATGGTGTCCTTCAGGATGAGCTCCGTGCAAAGACCTATGCACAAAACACGAACACATTTGATTTTAGCACTCGTCTCAATCCCAAGGGTAATGTTTTCCAACATCATGAAGATATTCTGGACCTGCATGATCTGATGCATGTTGCCAGAGACCATATAGGCCAATATCCGGATAACAGGTACCTGGACTTCAGACATGCTGCAGCAGATTTTCTAGGAAAGGGTCTAACATATTCAAATATTATTCCAGGCAGTGGAATATGCGAGATCATAAGGCTTGTTTTGGGATGCACTCTTGAAAAAGGAGATATTATACTTATTCCATTTCCCTCTCCTCCGGAGTATACCCGGTATTCTGTGTTGTTCGGGGCACGTGTTATTCCTCTTCCTTTTCATGAACTGCTGCTGGCAGAGGATGATGTATTGTCCTGTGCCAGCGTAGTGCTGTTATCAAATCCCGGTAATCCGGGAGGTCGCCTTATATCCAGAAAGGAATTAAGGCTTTTTGCAGAGAGATGTGCAGGACACAGGACACTGCTCATTGTGGATGAATCCTGTATCGAACTATCTGATCCATCCCAGACCCTTGCAGGTCATGTCTTCGATAATGATTTTATTGTGGTGGTTCGTTCCATCTCTCATGCGTTTGCTATTCCGGGACTTAAAGCTGCATATGGCATAGCTTCCGAGAAACTGGTCCACCTTCTTGACAATGCTCGCCTTCCATGGAGCATTGGTGCACACTCAGACGTATTGTGCACGGCCGTGCTTAATATGGAAGGTGGTATAAATTCAGGATACCTGGAAGATTCCAGGGAAATCATCAGGTCCCAGCGTAATTATTTGATCAACCGCATAGGACGTATCTATGGTTTTTCTCCTCAGCCGTCGGATGCAAATTATCTTCTTGTGGATGTCAAGGACCTTTTCATGGATTCGCGCACCCTTACAGAAAATCTTGCATCGAAGGGTTATCTGATCAGGGATTGCAGTTCCTTCTTCCAGGCAGAGAAACAGTTTGTCAGGATCGGCCTGCGTCTACAGGAAGATAGCGACAGCCTTCTGAAGGCTATAGGTGAGGTTCTTACTGAGACCAGTAAAGAGGATGCAAGGGAACGGCTGGAAGTTACTATTGAAAGTGCTGTGGCGGGAGCTGCCTCGGCCAGCAGGGGCACATGTCAGTATTATCCATGCCACTTTGATGGACAGGATTGTACTTTCTGCTTTTGTCCCTTCTATGCCTGTGAGGATGAACACACCGGTGGCAAGTGGATAGTGGCATCCAGCGGCAATAAAGTATGGAGCTGTGAGAACTGTACCTATATACATCAGCCCAGGTTAGCCCGCCAAATACTTGATATCCTCATGGAAGATGGCGATACCGAGGATAATATAAAGAAGGCTTGGAATTTAATAATAAAGCCTTTGCTATAATTCATATTATCCTTCTGGTATACAAAAAGCGTGGAGCTGGAGCTTTACACAAGTTTAATTTAATTAGAGTAAACATAATTAAATAACTTAATATAGGTCCAGTTATCTAAAAAAAGGCGATAACTGTGTCAAGACAAACAAAATTTATCCCGGTCAGAGAACATCTGCTAAAGGTCCAGCCATGCAAACACGGAGGTCTGGTGAAAAAAAAATCTCAGCAATACGGCATACCGGAATCTCAACTACTGGATGCAAGTGCCAGTCTTAACCCATATGGTACTCCTTTTGACCATCCATACACCGGGCTTGATATGGATAATATTTTATATACCGCCCTTAAAAGGATGGGCCAGTATCCGGATAATCGTTACCTGGAATTCAGAAGTGCAGCTGCCCGTTTCATAGGGAAGGGGATGACAGCGGAAAATATAATTCCGGGCAATGGTTCCTCAGAGATAATCCGCCTGGTGGCAGAGACCGTAATAGAGGAAGGAGATATCGTACTCATTCCATCTCCCACTTTCAGTGAATATGAACAGCAGTGCAGTATATTCGGAGCCGAGATCAGATACATAGAACAGGACCTACTGCCAGATGTGCCCGATGATATCCTGAAGGATGCCAGGCTCCTTTTCGTGTGTAATCCCAATAATCCCACAGGTAAGCTATTCGGTCGGGAAGAACTCATGGCTCTCATTGAAAAATGCCGGGAAAATAATGTGGTCCTTTTCGTTGATGAAGCTTTTATAGAACTGGCAGATCCCTCACAGACCATTGTGGACCTTGTGGAATCCAATGACCATCTTTTCATCCAGCGTTCCCTTACCAAGGCTTTTGCAATTCCCGGCATCAGAATGGGCTTTGGGGTTGCTTCGGCAAAGATCGCAACATTGCTTAACAATGCAAGGCTTTCCTGGAACCTGGGATGCGTGGCAGAAGAAGTGAGCACTGCCCTTATGAATATGGAAGGTGGCTGCTACAGCCGGTATCTTATGGAGTCCAGGGAAATGATCAAAAAAGAGCGGGAGTTCCTAATGCAAAAACTGG
>JAHFZE010000118.1 GCA_020854785.1 Methanomethylovorans sp. | reverse complement strand
GAGGATTCAGAAAAGGGAACAATTGAGCACCTTTTGACAGATCGGTTCGCATCTGTTATATTTACTCCGACCTCATACAAAAAGAAGATCGGTGATAATCAATTATTTTTGAACGGATACAAAGAACTGGCGTACTTACATCCCGATCACTTTCATCCTTCACAGGCTGCTCTTAATGAACTTGGTCTAACAGCAGATGACAGGTTTGTGATCTTCAGATTCGTCACATGGAATGCTGATCATGACATTGGTCATCACGGTATAGAAAATAAAGTAAAATTTGCTCAAGAACTTGAAAACTATGGACGTGTGCTGATCACTTCAGAAGGCAAGCTTGAACCAGAACTAGAAAAATACAGAGTGCGCGTCTCTGCGGAAAAGATACATGATCTGCTATATTATGCGCAGATGTTCGTTGGAGATAGTCAAACTATGACAACAGAGGCTGCTGTATTGGGTGTTCCCGCGATCCGCTGTAATTCTTTTGTCGGAAAAGATGATATGTCCAATTTTATTGAACTTGAAGAAAAATATGGTCTTATTTTCAATTACAGTGATTCTGAAGAAGCACTGAACAAAGCAATTGAACTTGCAAAAATGCCCGGGCTCAAGGAAGAATGGAGCAAAAAGAGAGAGAAACTGCTGAATGACAAAGTTGATGTAACTGCATTTATTGTGTGGTTCATCGAGAATTATCCTGAAAGTATAAAGAGAACAAAAGAAGGTGTTCCCTTTAATTCCAACTAAGGTGATCGCATGAAGATAGCAAGTATAGTCGGTGTCAGACCTCAGTTCGTAAAAGCATCCGTAGTTTCTAAACAACTAAGAAAGGAACATGAAGAGGTCCTTGTCCATACGGGCCAGCACTATGACTATAAGATGAATAACGTTTTTTTCAGTGAGTTAAATATTCCTGAACCCGAATATTTTCTTGGAATAGGTTCAGGTTCCCATGGATATCAAACCGGAGAAATGCTGAAGAAAATAGAAGAGGTTCTCATCAAAGAAGAACCGGATCTCGTTTTAACTTACGGGGACACTAATTCGACACTTGCCGGTGCTCTGGCGGCTGCAAAGCTGCATATAAAAAACGCACATGTGGAATCCGGGCTGAGAAGCTTTGATCGGTCAATGCCTGAAGAGATCAACCGCATCTTGACGGACCATTGCTCTGATCTTTTGTTCTGTCCAACCAAAAATGCAGTTGACAATCTCAGAAAGGAAGGGATCACGACCAATGTCCATCTGACAGGCGATGTTATGGCTGATTCTCTGCTATATAATAAAGAAATAGCAGAGACAAGATCGACGATACTGTCGGATCTGGACCTAAACAGCAAAGAATATGCCGTAGCTACAATACATAGAGCAAGCAACACAGATAATAAGGAAAACCTGACAAACATCGTTGATGCTTTTTCGCAACTGGATGAAACCATTGTATTTCCGGTACATCCGAGGACCCAGAAACTGCTGAAAGAGTATGGTCTCTACGAAAGTTTAAGTTCATCTGTGAAACTGGTGGAACCCCTCGGCTTCCTTGATTTCATAAAGCTGATGGCTCATTCAAAAATGATACTTACTGATTCAGGCGGGATCCAAAAAGAGGCATATATTCTGAAGGTCCCATGTATTACGTTAAGGGAAAATTCAGAGTGGGTTGAGACCATTGAAGATGGCTGGAACGTTCTTGTCGGAACGGACAAAGAAAATATCTTCCAGGCGGTCAATTCCTTCCATCCCTCATTAAAATTGCACAAGGACAGATTTGGCAATGGAGATGCAGCTGAAAAGATCGCTGCTATCATTGGAGGTATCCAGTGATGTTAGATAAGAATTCCGAACTGTGGGAAATATTTACTAGAAAAGAAGAGTACTCACCGGCTAAATTGGATAAACATCAGAGATTTAATTATGCCAACAGCAAAAATAAAAACGCATTTGAGCCAATTGTTTCTAAGTTTTTGGTCTCTGAAGGTTTGAGGGTGGAATATCCCGAAAATAAAAGATTTGCTGTCTGTCTGACCCATGATATTGATGACATCTATCCCCCGTCACCTCACATCCTGTCTTCTTTTTTTTATTGTTTGAAGACATTAGATTATAATTCATTTAAGCCACAAATAGCGTGGAAAATAAAAGGAAAAGAACATTCTCCATATCTGAATTTTAGTGAGATCATGGACATAGAAAAGAAATTCGGTGCGAGATCCTCTTTTTATTTTATCACTGCGAGGAAAGATCCCGTAAGGTTCAGATATGACATCGAAGAGATAGGACACGAGCTGGGTAATATTCTGGATAACGAATGTGAAGTAGGGGTGCATGGCGGTTACTATACCTATAATAGCCTGGAGAGCATGAAAGAAGAAAAATCGAGATTAGAGAACACTTTGGGGAAAAAAGTTATCGGATACAGGAATCATTATTTAAGGTTCAAGGTCCCGGATACCTGGGACTTATTGGCAAAGGCAGGTTTTAAGTATGATTCTACGCTGGGATATGATGACATGGTCGGGTTCAGGAATGGCATGTGTCATCCCTTTAAACCATACGATCTGAATAAAAACGAAGCAATCGATATACTGGAACTGCCATTGGTCATCATGGATGGCGCTTTGTTCTCCTACGCAAGGTCCTTAGATGAGGCTTTTGAATATTCTAAAAAGCTCATCGATACAACAGAGAAATATAATGGAGTTATCACCCTTCTGTGGCATAATAGTCCTTTCAGCTGGCCCATCAGGAAAAATTGGAAATTATTATATGAAAAAATACTTAAATATTGTTATGATAAAAATGCATGGATGACCAGCGGTGAAGAGATCTATAATTGGTGGATGAAAGAATATAAAGTGTAGTTCAATCCATTTTAAAAAATATCACTATACATCATGAAGGTTTCAGACCTATAGAAAGTGTTCTGAAATTACTCCATTAAGATAAAAAAATACTAAAAACAGTCCAAAGCAGGTGTTTTCGTGATAACGACTGACAAAAAGGCATTATTCATAATACAGGCATATAATAATTTTCAAAAAGAATCTATTAACAGTACATGTAATTATTTCAAAGAATGTTCTGTGCTAGTTAGATCAAATCCTATCTCAGAGTTTTATAAATACTTTAAGACACCGTTTTTGGAAACGTTTAAACTGGATTACAAAATAGATCTTAATAATACTCCTTCAAATTTGCATGTTCACCCCACACCGATCTTATATGCTCCTCTTAACTCACAATATAAGAAACTTGGCGAAAAACACTTCAAAGCAGTTGAAAGATCAATTAAGAAGAACAATATAGAGTTCGATCTTATTCATTCTCATTTCACATGGTCCTCCGGATATGCCAGTGCAAAACTCAAGGAAAAATACCATGTTCCTTTTGTTGTAACGGGGCATGGATATGACATTTATGGTTTGCCTTTTAAAGATGAAGAATGGAAGGAAAGAATTGAATATGTGCTTAATTCGGCAGATAGGATAATAACTGTAAGCAATAGCAATCTGTCCTACATCAAGAAACTGAACGTTAAAACACCAGTTCATATTTTACCTAACGGGTACAGGCCGGATCAATTTTATCCAATGGATATGGAAAAATGCAGAAAGGACCTGGGTTTACCTATGGATAAGAATATAATAGTCGCAGTAGGTAATCTGGTTGAGATCAAAGGCCATAATTACCTTGTCGAAGCGATGGCAGAAGTAATAAAGCATAGAAAAGATGTGCTTTGTTTCATAGTCGGCGGCGGCGAAACAGAGAACAAGCTCAGAAGGCAGATAAAGAATACAGGCTTGCAGGATCATGTAAAGCTTCCTGGAAGTAAATTGCATAATGAGATCCCCAAGTGGATGAATGCCTGTGATATTTTTGTATTACCAAGCTTGAACGAAGGGAATCCTACAGTTATGTTCGAGTGTCTGGGCTGTGGAAAACCTTTCATAGGAACAAACGTAGGCGGTGTTCCGGAGATCATTGTGTCGGATGACTACGGATCGCTGGTTGAGCCGGCAAATTCAGAAAGACTGGCAGAAACCATTTTGCTGGCATTGGATAAAACCTGGGACACAACGAAGATCAAAGCATATTCTGCGCAATTTACATGGGCAGAAATAGGAAAGAATATAGTGGAGATATATAAGACCCTGCTCTGAGGCTCTGTCTTCAGGCGTTGAAGAAAAGCAGTTCCTTTTTCGATGGATCTATACCATATATAAATAGAAAATTAGAGGCAATATATAGAATATTGCATTTGAAACCTGAAGAAACTATATTTGCTTTTATAAAAGAAATATGGTGAAAATCAGTCCATGATCTTGACATATCTGTTAAAGATAGAGTTATTTTTAGTATGAGGATTCCCATAAAGTCTTTCAGTTGCCTTTACCAGCATTCCTTCCGATCCCCGATCATTGATCTTTTTGGCAGGGACTCCTGCGATCGAGATATTCGGCTCAAAAAAAGATCTATTGACCACAGAATTTGCGCCTATAGCTATTCCAT
>JAHFZE010000278.1 GCA_020854785.1 Methanomethylovorans sp. | reverse complement strand
TTGTAATCCTGTATGCGGTAAAAATCCGCAACATCCTCCGGCCAGCCAGCCGCTTTGAACACTCCCATATTGATGCCTGAAGAGAACACCAGAGCACCATCTATGCGGGAGTTTATATCCATCACAAGGGTCTTTACAAGATCATCTTCAGGTGTGGAACTGCCTACCACAAGATCCTTATGGGGCTTGTAGAAATACCGCCAAGGGATATGCTTCTTTCTAAGGCCTGGTTGCTCATAGGTAGGGATCTCTTCCTGCTGGACTATGCGTCCCCACTTTTCAAGCAGTTCATCTACCTTCTTTTTCGGTTCCACCAGATTGTCATAGAAGACATGAAGAGCATAATAATCCGGATAATCCGGGTATATGCCATAAGCTACATAACCCGCGCCTTCTCCACTTCCTCGTTCATTCATCAGGCTTAGGGCCTCTTTTATGCCTGAGCCGTCCATGCCAGACCGGCCCCGGTCTATAACGCCTATAATTCCGCACATATTTACCACTAAGAACTGTTTTTGAAGATACATCAATATCTGCCTTTTGAGGACTAACCATGCAAATATCCATAAAAGGCCTGTTCGTCGTTCATTGGAGATGATCTTCTATAGATAGGAGCCAAACTAAAAGATATTGGCATCTAACATCCATAAGGACAATGAAATAAAGTTATATGTAAGGGATATTTCCCTTACAATATGCTCAGGTAGTTGTCCAGTTCCCACTGGTGAACCTGTGCCTTGTATGAATCCCATTCAGCGGTCTTTGCCTTAAGGAAGCTGTTGTATACATGCTCACCAAGAGCACCCTTTGTGAACTCGCTGGCTCGCATTAGATCAAGGGACTCCTTCAGACTGCCCGGAAGGGACTGAATACCTCTCTTAGCACGCTCCTCTTCACTGAGCTTGAAGATGTTGACATTTGTTGCCTCTGGTGGTTCTATCTTGTTCTTTATGCCGTCAAGACCAGCACGCAGCATCAGAGCGAATGCAAGGTATGGGTTACATGCAGGGTCCGGACACCTTAGCTCGACCCTTGTACCAATTCCCCTTGTTGCAGGTATCCTGATGAGAGAGCTCCTGTTGGAAGCAGACCATGTGACATATATAGGTGCCTCATATCCTGGCACAAGCCGCTTGTATGAGTTCACAGTTGAGTTGGTGACTGCAGCGAACTCTCTGATGTGCTTCAGTATACCTCCTATGTAATACATGGACGTCTGTGAGAGGCCGTTTGGTGCATCCGGATCATAGAAGGCGTTCTTGCCGTTCATCATCAAGGACTGGTTAGTGTGCATGCCTGAACCGTTCACACCGAACAAAGGCTTTGGCATGAAGGAGATATAATATCCCTTGTGGTAGGCAATGGATTTTGCCACATACTTGAAGGTAATAACCTTGTCTGCAGTGGAAAGCATGTCACCGAACCTGAAGTTGATCTCGTGCTGTGAAGGGGCTACTTCATGATGAGAAGCTTCCAGCTTGAAACCCATTGCCTCAAGTGCGAAGTCAATGTCTCTCCTTACGTCCTGTGCCTTGTCCAGAGGGGCGAAGTCGAAGTATCCTCCCTGGTCCGTCAGATTTGTTGTTGGGTTACCTTCTGCGTCCAGCTTGAACAGGAAGAACTCAAGCTCTGGGCCTACGTTCATCGTGTACCCCATTCCTGCAGCATCAGCCATCGCTTGCTTCAGGACATACCTTGGATCACCTTCGAACGGAGTACCATCAGGCCTCTTTATGTCACCGATGATACGGGCCACTGCACCTTCCTTTGGCCTCCATGGGAGGATCCTGAAGGTAGATGGGTCGGGCATGAGCATCATGTCAGATTCTTCGATCCTTGTGAAACCCTCTATAGAGGAACCATCGAACATAACACCGTCCTTGAAAGCTCCCTCAAGGTCCTCTGCCGGAATTGCCCAACTTTTGATGATACCGAGAGTATCAGTGAACTGTGTCCTTATGAACTTTACATCATTTTCTGCAACTTGTTGCAGCACTTCCTCGTTGGTCATTGCTTTTTGTGCCATTCCTATTACCTCTTAGGTATTAAGTAACCCATTACCTACTTTATATTATATAAACTTTTCTAATATGCTGCAAAAATGAATAGAACAACCACATCGAAAAGAGAGAAGTTTAAAAAAAGTAAAAAAACCAGGGTAAGCAAAAGGAGCAGATGTTCTGGAACAGTTTATAAGCAATAGGAAATACATTAATGGTCAGAACATGAAAGAGAACAATGTACAGCAACAACTGAAAGAAGCAGGCATCGATATATTGAAGTGCATGCAATGCGGGATGTGCACCGGAAGTTGTCCCTCTGGTCGTCATACCAGCCTGAACGTACGCAGACTTGTAAGACATGCCATGAGATCTCAGGATGTGCTTAAGGATAAGGAGCTGTGGATGTGCACTACATGTTATAACTGCCAGGAGCGTTGCCCACGCCGCATTGACATAGTAGATGCCATCCTCAGGATCCGTTCTATTGCTGCCCATAAGGGCATTATGCTACCTGAACATCAACAAGTGATCAAACTGCTCCTGGAATACGGACATGCTGTGCCTATAGATGAGATGAACATGAAGAAAAGGGAAGAACTTGGACTTGAAAGATTGCCCGAAACCGTGCATAAGGATCTTGAAGCCTTAAATGAGGTAAAAACTCTTCTTAAGGCATGTAAATTAGCTGAGATCATAGACTGAAATTCATAAACTGGTGATAAAAATGGCACAACTGGCACTTTTTCTGGGGTGCGTCATCCCTAACAGATATCCGGGAATAGAGATGGCTACAAAGATATGCCTTGCAAAGCTGGACATTGACTGTACTGACCTGCCCGGAGCTTCCTGCTGTCCTGCACCCGGGGTTTTCCGTTCATTTGATAGTCCCACCTGGCTGGCATTGGCGGGACGCAACATTACACTTGGAGAAGATATGCAGCGTGATCTTCTTACAATTTGTAATGGTTGTTTTGGATCTCTTGCAGATGCAAACCACACATTGAAGGAGAGCGAAGATCTTAGGGAAAAAACAAATGTATATCTGGGCAAGATAGATCGCCAGTTCAAAGGTACAACAGATGTGCGCCATATAGCCGAATTCCTTTATTCGGACATTGGAACAGGGAAGATAAAAGAAGCCATCGAGAAACCACTTGGACTGAAGGTCGCAGTTCACTACGGATGTCATCTCATAAAACCTTCCAGGGACAGGGGACTTGGCAGTTTTGAACGACCACGTTTCTTTGATGAACTTGTGGAAGCTACAGGTTCCGTGAGCGTCGAATACTCCGATAAGATGGAATGCTGTGGAGCAGGAGGAGGCATGCGATCAGGCCTTAAAGAGAGATCTCTTGCAATGGCAGACCACAAATTATCAAAGATAAAAGAAGCAGGCGTTGATTGCATAGTCAATGCATGTCCATTCTGCCATATGCAACTGGATGCAGGCCAGCCGGAGATAAAAAAAGCATTTGGTAAAACCTATGATATACCTGTGCTGCATTATTCCCAGCTTCTCGGACTTGCTCTGGGATTCCCCTCTGAAATGCTGGGCATTCATCTGAATGAAGTAAAGAACAAGAAGTTCGCTGAAAAGCTAAAATCGTTGGTAGAAGAAAACTAACCTTACAGCACCTGGAAGACCACATCAGCGATAATGTATCCTGTGGTGAAATATCGAAGGCATTTCCTGTTAATGTGTACTTGTCGTCTGTGACAAGGGACATTAAAAGTGATTAAATGAAAGTGGCCATCTAACAAAGGCCACATTTTCAGGAATTTTCCGAAAGGATATTGTCAGCAGACAGTTCAAAAGATGCTGTCTTGCCGTTCACATCCACGTTGTAGACACCTTTCTCCAGTCCATACACATCAAGAGGTACACTCCTTGTGAAAGGCACCAGTGCCTGTGTACATAAGGCATCCCTTGGGCGTATTGTGCCTATCTCCACATAGAATGTGTTACCATCTTTCGTGGTAGTGACATTGCCAATGTCCGTGCAGCCATCCGGAAGATATCCTGTAGCTTCCACACTTACCTGTACAGGGAAAGACTCCATTATAAGCACCTGCACATTATCGACAGATGCCACACCGATCATGAATCCTTCTTCATTGTCCTCACCAGGAGAAGGAGTCTGGTTACCACTTGTGTTCTCAGACCCATTGGAAACAACAGGTGTCTGACAGGAACAGCCTGATATAAGGATTATCAGTGCGATAGATATGAGTATTAATAAATGATCTGATTTCATTGGAGATACCTCATAGTAGATTTGTACCTTGAACGTATGTTATAATTAAGGATATATAGCAATTACTTAAGCTACGGAAATTTTTGAACTGAAAAACCTTAAAGTACAAAAATGGTTTAAAAGCAGCTAACTGACAGAAACCGTGCATAGAAAGGAAAAGATGACCAGCAAGCAAACCAATTCGTACCAATAGATTTAAGATATTGAATGTTATTAGGAGTGTGAAGTCAAAGAGAGCGTGTGGCCTAGCCAGGATATGGCGGCAGCCTCCTAAGCTGCAAGCCAGGGGTTCAAATCCCTTCACGCTCGCTATACTTTTTTCCAATATCAACAGATCAAGGAGAATCATCTAATGATCCGTAAGGCCACCGTTAAAGATGTCGAAGCAATGAAGAACATCATCAATGCATATGCGAAACAGGAGAAGATGCTTCCCCGATCATACAATGAGCTGTACCAGTACATCCGCAGTTTCTATGTATATGAGAAGGATGGCGAGGTAATCGGGTGCTGTGCCCTGCAAGTGGTATGGGAAGACCTGGCAGAGGTACTTTCGTTTGCAGTCAAGCCTGAATATGCAAGACAGGGAATAGGTTCTCAGTTGCTGAGGGCCTGTATGGGTGACGCACACGAGTTACATATAAAGAAGATATTCACTCTCACTTATGTGCCACAATTTTTCGAAAAACATGGATTTGTAAGAGTGGACAAATCGACACTACCTCATAAAGTATGGAGTGGCTGCATAAACTGTCCTAAGTTCCCTGACTGTGACGAGATAGCTTTGATCAAAACCATAGACTGAATTGCTTATCTCAGCTTAGTTCCTTTTTAAGATATACTATACCCTTTTCTTCTTTTTCCACTGAGAAGCCGGTCTTTAAATATAAAGCAATTGCCGGGGCCAGAGAGAGATCGGTCTTCAGAGTTGCTGTCCCATAACGTTGGCATGCAAATCCCAGAGCTTTTTCCAGCAATTTCGAACCAATTCCCATTCTTTGAAAATCCTTATGCACATACAACCTTTTGATCTCACATTTATTGCAACTTCTTTTTTTGACAGCACATGTGCCGACAATTCTGCCTTTTATGAAAGCTACATAAAATATGCTGCCGTCTTCAAGGTAATTTGCTGAAATGTCATCAAGGTCGAGATCCTTCTCCAGGTCATAAGTAAAACCTTCGGATGCCAGTACTCTAATCACAAAATCTTTTACGGAAGAGTTCAGAAAAGGGGAAAAAACCTTTATCATCAAGAGAGATACCTCTCGGGGCTTTCCAAAAAATCAAGAGCAATTGAGCTTAATATTTGCACACCCTGCATCAGGACGGCTTCATCTATATCAAAACTGCTGGAATGGTTGTTCTCTATCATATCTATCTTAGGATTGCGGGTGCCCAGGAAAAGGAACATACCAGGCACCTGGCGTAAATAATAAGCAAAATCCTCAGAGCCGAAAATAGGAGATGCATTGTCTTCCACGTTAGTGTATAAGTCCTTAAGTAACCTGCTTGCTGCTGCCGTGAAACCTGGATCGTTCACAAGTACAGGATAACCATGCAACACATCCAGCTCATAAGATGGTGCACAATTAAATTCTTTCATGGAATACTCATCCACGATACAGCCCAGTATATCCTTCAGAACATTCTCAATGATTACTGTATCCATTTCATTAAAGGTCCTGAAACTTCCGGAGATCTGCACTTCGTCGGGGATTATGTTTGATCGGGTACCTCCGGTGATCATACCAAAGCCAAAGACATGCCTGGACGGATCGACCTTCTCGGAAACTTCCTTCCGTGACCTGGATATAAGATCAGCAGCCATTTCAATGGGGTTCACACAATACTCAGGCGTTGACACGTGGCCGCCTTTTCCTATGATCCTGACACTGAGATCATTGGAACTTGCCATAAAAGGTCCCGGACAAAAGCGCACATAACCAACATCCACATCACCGAATATATGAAGGCCTACCATCGCATCAACACCTTCAAGCCCTCCGTTTTCAATTACCTGACTGGCGCCTCCGGGGTATTGTTCCTCCGCAGGCTGGAATATCAGCCGCACTTTTCCAGGGAACTCATGCCTTTTTTCAAAGAGCAGGCGGGCCACACCCAATACAATTGCCATGTGACCATCGTGGCCGCAGGCGTGCATGACCCCTTTATGGCAAGAGATATACTCACTGTTATGAGCGGTTTCTTCCTCCTGTATTGGCAGAGCATCTGTATCAGAACGTATTGCAATACATGGTCCTGGACCATTGCCCACGATGTCTGCCACAACACCGGTACCAGCAATAGAACTGCTTTCCAGACCAAATTCCTTTAGAGAATCCATTATCCTCTTTTGTGTCATATGCTCATTGAAACTTAGTTCAGGATACCTGTGGAACTCTCGCCGCTTTTGTATGATCCATTGTTCAAGGGGAAGCAGGAACATCACCTAATATGAACTTTCATCTTAATTATAAGAGCAGATTGCTCATGATGGCTCATAATCATTTTGTTCGCAGAGATTGCAATATGATTATTACTAAGTAGAGTTATTATCTTTAATCCAATGAAAAGGAGATCAGAATGCTGAAAACACGGCTCAGGGACTTTTTTATAACTCAGGATGACTGGATATTCGCTGTATCCGATTACTTCCATCCACATGGAATACGCTCGACGCTGAGATACGTACCCGATGAAAATGGGGAACGGCAGATGAACGGAAAAAGATACCGCAAGTATGATTTCGATGTTTCTTTCGATTTTATGCAAAAGCATCGGCCTGAATGGGTGGAGGACGTACATGTAGTGCCTGAAGAGCAGGTGAAAAGGATACTCTCCCCAAATGAGGTAATACCTAGTCTTGTAGTCTCAGATAGCCGGATAGCTGCAATTGTAAACGTTCTTGAAAAAGCAGGAGTGCCAAGATCACACATGGGAGTTACGGGCTCTTTATTGCCGGGATTGCAGAATGAGACATCAGATGTTGATTTTGTAGTATATGGGAAATATTGGTTCATGGCCAGAGATGCCATTGCCGAGGAAAAGAAAAGATCCGGACCAATAGAAGATATAAACATGGAGATGTGGGAAAGGATATATAAAAAACGCATTCCAGAGATATCCTTTGAAGATTTTGTAGTCCATGAGAAACGGAAAGGGAACAGAGGCATGGTGAAAGGGACATATTTCGACCTGCTTTTCGTGAGGGACTGGGAACAGATAAAAAAGCCGATAGCACGAGGAGAGGACATTGGGACCATGAGAATAGAGGCAACTGTAACCAATACTGATCTTGCCTTTGACAGCCCTGCAGTATATAAAGTGGAGCATCCCGAAATAGACCATGTGTTGTCCTATACTCATACTTACGCAGGACAGGCTTTACCAGGGGAGCTTATTGAAGCTCAGGGGGTAGTGGAAATAGTGGGCGAGAAGAAACGGCTTGTAGTTGGCACTTCACGCGAACCTAAGGGAGAATGGATCCGTTCACTTACATTGCTTGAAAAAGAAAATATGCTGTGACAGGAAATATAACGAAATTACAGGAGGATGTTATCCTCCACCTGTCACCTGTCCAATGTCAGCTACCGTTGCCGGAGTTTGTTGTCTGACAAGGTCATCTTTATCTATTTCTCCGGTTTCACGTTCTTTTCGGACCTTCACAGCATTTGCATCCGTGACTACAAGAACCTGGATATTATAATAGAGTCCGGTGGTGTCCACCAGCGCCCATATAGTACCCTCTTCCTGCTTGAGTTCTGTAACCTGCCCTGCTGTGCCGGTATTTAGATACAGTACATATGAACCAATAGTGATAGGGGTCCCATTAAGATCTTGTGCCGGGATAGGATCTGAACCTTCAGCCATATTTACCACATTATTTTAACTGAGAAGACAAATGACCGCAATGGCCTGAAAAAATTTAATTCCTTATCTCATTACGAAGTTCACCCATAGTTGCAACCCTTTCAGCAAAGGCATTGTGGCGGTGAATACTTTCCTCATTGATCTGTTTTATTGTGACTATTGCATCATCCGGAAGGTCCTTGAACTCTTTAACAACATTATGCGCCATGGTACGGACACAGTCTTCCACGAACTTTGGGTTCTTGTGAGCCGTCTGAACCACCATGGCTTCATCTGAGCGCTTCAGCAATTCGAAGACACTTGAGCTCATTGACCTCTCGATGATAGCGATCACCTTTTCAAGAGAGATGAAATCATCACTTGCAACTTCAATTGAGATGATCCCTCTTCCCCTCTGGTTATGAGTTGCCATGGGCACACGGTGAAGGAATTCAGCTATTTTCCTATTGTCCACACCGATCTCTTCAAGTTGTTTACGGGCATTGTCCGTCATGATCTCCTGAGCACATGGGCAAGCCGTCATTCCCACCACTTCGGCTCCTATGAGCTTGGTGATATTTATGTTCCCTGTTTCTTCCCTACTGGCTTTCGCTTCAGCGAAGATCTCCACCACTTCCTGGCATTCCATCTTAGTCGATGGAGATTCCCTTTTGATCACGTATTCGCTCTTAAGATGGACTTCTGCCCTTGTGGCATATTCATGCCTTACGAGCAAGTTAAGAGCAACATCACTGCATAGCTGCTCTATTTCATAAACAGGCATATTGACCGCCTTTTCCAGAACTTCATCCACTGCCTCGAAATTACGGGAAAGGTTGGCTCCTTTCCTGTCAGACGGCAGGTCAACGAAGATATCAAATGTAGATATAAGCATGACAGGACGCTTGTCTTTTCGTTTGACAGCTACCAGTTTTTTAACGTTCGTCACACCTACGCGAGTAAGATTGATAGGTATTTTGGGCTTATTGGCCTGTATATCTGGCAATATGACAGTAGAAAGTTCCATAACATTACCTCTAAGAACAGATCACATTCATGTAAAAGTGAGATGAATCCGTTTTTATGCGTATTTCCACAATGGAAATGAGTTCATTACATGTAAATGTTGTGTTAGATAAGGGATAGATTAAAATATTTAAACAGCAATATAATTTCTATAGGATTATAAGTACGCCCGATAATCCAGCTGGCATAAACCAGAATCGAAAGGCAACATTGAAAGAAAAATATATATACTATATGTGCAGAATAGGTTTATCGAGTAAAATCACATGCAAGCTATGAGGTGACATGATGGTTGAAACAAGGAACTTTGTACTGAGAGATAAGAACGGAAACGAACACGGTGTATTTACCGGGAAACAGCCACGACAGGCAGCATTAAAGGTCGCTAACCGCGGCAAAGGAACAAAAGCAAAGCCGGAAACCATAAAGCTTCGCGAGAGAGGAACCAAGAAGATCCACGTATTCAAGGGCTGGAGAGAAAATGTAAATGCTCCTAAGAACAAGCCGGACTGGATGCCCGATAAGATCAGCAAACCTTTCGTGAAGAAAGTGGGGATCGAGAAGCTCGACAAGATCTAAAGTAAATTGAATTTCTTTATCTTTTTCGGTTACCAGATATTCTGGTAACAACATTATCTTTAATGATTTCTCTTATGGTCCAATAAAAGTAATATATTGGAATTTACATCAATACTGCTACTTTTTATTTATAACAAACTCAACAGATAAGGGTGGACTGTGACACTGAAAAGAGAGAACGTGTTGATAGAGGCTCTTCCTTACATACGGAAGTTCCACAATGCCATAATGGTCATCAAAGTAGGTGGCCATGCCATGGTAGACAAACAAATAATGAGTGACATCATTGAAGATGTCGTTCTGCTGAAGTTCGTGGGTATACACCCGATAATAGTGCATGGCGGAGGACCGGAGATCACCGAGAAGATGAACCGGATGGGCAAGAAACCCAAATTTGTAGGTGGACTACGCATCACAGATGATGAGACCCTTGAAATTGCCCGCATGGTATTGGTGGGGAACATAAATACCGATATCGTTTCCCTTATAGGCAGACATGGAGGAAAGGGAATTGGCCTGTCCGGTAAAGATGGTAAGCTCATCGTTGCAAAGAAAATGGCTGCCCAAAAGGTCATGATCGAGAACATGGAGCAAGAGGTTGACCTGGGCTGGGTGGGAGAGACCGAGATAATCAACACGGAGATCCTGGAAATTGTCACAAAGCATGGTTATATTCCTGTGATATCTCCAATTGCCATTGATTCCAGCGGAAGAGGGCTAAACATAAATGCAGATACAGTAGCTGGAGACATTGCAGCGGCCCTGAGAGCACAAAAGCTCATTCTGATGACAGACGTACCGGGCATTCTGAGGAATATCGAAGATAAGTCTTCCCGCATATCCAGAGTGAAACTTGAAGATGTGGACAAACTTGTGAGAGAGGGAGTCATCTCAGGTGGCATGGTGCCTAAGCTAAGGGGTGCTGTGACTGCAGTGGAAAGCGGTGTGCAGAGAGTGCACATAATAGATGGGAGCGTATCTCACTCAATCCTGCTGGAACTCTTCACAGATACCGGGATAGGGACAATGGTTTACAGAGGCGGGGACGAGGAGTGAGAGATTCACTCCATGGTAGGAGAGCCAAAGCTGAGATCGTCCAGAACCAGTATCTTTTCCCACAGATGCCTGCAATCACATTCCAGTCCTTCCAGATCATGCAGTTCCTGGCTCAATGAAAAAGCCCGTATGGCATCTGCAATCTGCCCGCTGCATTCCTTACAGTTACGTGGTCCCCTTTTGGCACCTGCACCTACTGGATCGGAAGTGATGACCAGATGCGGGAACTCCTGTTTTGTCCTTTTAAGTATATCCACAATGCTCCATAGCCATGGGGGACGGTATTCACCCCGCTCCCATAGATATTCTATAAGAGTGCCTTTCTGCACATTGCACAAATTGATGGAGATCACGCTCGAATATACTGACGCTTCCCTTATTGAGACGACAATGTCCTCCAATGCCTGTTTTTCTGAGATGAAAGGGGGTTTCAGCATAAGATACGTCTTTACTGCGACACCATTGGCTTTTGCAACCTCGGCAGCCCTGACATAATCCGTGAAAGTAAAACCTTTGTTGATAGAGTGTTTTCTTATGAGGTCCGAACTGGTCTCTAGGCCTATGGCAACCTCGAACAAAGTATCTTTAAGGTGATCAAGACAGAATTTCATTGATGCGTCTGTCAGGAACTCTGGTCTGGATTCCACCACTACCTTAAAGATCCGATCATCTTCTTCCAGAAGGGACAGTATCTTTGAAAGAGCATCTGCAGGCACTTCCTTTTCATCAAGGAAACTACCTGAGGTAAATATCTTGACCATGAACCTGTCAAACTTTGAAGCTTTAACCATGGCTTTCCGGAACTGGGAAACCAGGTCTTCAGCAGAGGGAGAAGTATGCGCGCTGTCATACACGTAGCCACACATGGTGCAGCCTCCAACCTTACCCCACCAGCATCCGGAAGTGCGGAAGATCATGGTAAGGGTATTCTCCACATTCCCATCCACATGGTCCTTGCCGGTCCACACCGCAGAGGGCATATCCAGAGGATTCGGCTTGATCCGCTGCCTCTGGCGTATCTCAAGAACTGTAGTATTCAGTGACATTTACTCGAACTCGATGGTTGCCGGGGGTTTCGGAGACAGGTCATACACAACTCTTGCAACTGATGGGATCTCGCCTGTGATGCGCGACTCGATGCGCTTTAGCACATCCCAGGGCAGTTCCATGGCCTCTGCAGTCATACCGTCACGAGAACCGACAGCACGTACTGCAACTATCCACCCATGTACTCTCTGGTCACCTTTGACCCCAGTGCCTTTGCCCACTATGGCAGCGAACGTCTGCCATGGATGGAACCTTTCCAGAAGCTCTTCCTCTACTATGGCGTTGGCTTCCCTTACTGCCTCGACCTTTTCCTCAGTGACCTCACCTACTATGCGTACTGAAAGTCCTGGTCCCGGGAAGGGCATCCGTTCAGAGATCTCATGGGGCAGGCCAAGTGCTCTGGCAACTTCCCTCACTTCGTCCTTATACAGGTCTTCCAGAGGTTCTACAATGGACCTGAAATCCACAACAGAAGGTAAACCACCTACATTGTGATGGGATTTTATACCTCCTTCAGACTCTATCCTGTCGGGATAGATGGTTCCCTGAATAAGGAACTCTGCTTTAAGCAGCCTCGCCTCTTCTTCAAAAACCCTGATGAACGTTTCACCGACAGCTTTGCGCTTTAGTTCCGGATCATCTATGCCTTTCAGAGCTTCCAGGAAACGCTCTCTGGCATCTACGACCTGTAAGTTCATATCAGAGAAGATCTCCTTTATTCTCTGAGTTTCTCCTTTACGCATGAGTCCAGTATCGATATAGATAGGAAATAGCAGATCACCTATCGCACGATGTGCAAGCATGGCACAGACCGAGCTGTCAACACCACCTGAAAGAGCTATAATGGCAGGACCGGAGATCTGTTCCTTTATCTTCTCTATACTCTGAGGAATGAATCTGTCAACTTTAACCATGGGTTTGCTCCATATATCGCATATTGATGAATAATAAAGAATGGATCAGTGATCTGAGCGGATTATCACAGATATATGATTTAATGCTGTCGATGTGATATTTAAATTCTTGCGGAGTAAAACTCCATTAAGACACATGCCCGGAATAGTACCTATGAAGTAATTACCCCTCCTAATTCTAATGATCAGTCATATCAATGATCCCAGTGCAACGAGATCTTGGAACGGCCCTGATATACGTTGTTTCTGTCTAGAAAAATCCATCATACTTTCTTATTGTTCAAATTTTTGTATGTCCAATAAAAAGATGGGATCTAAACCCAGTTCCCGACAACCGGGGTCACACCCTCCCATCCAAGACCTATGATATCAAATCCACTGTCTGTGCGTACCAGGAAATTGTGTCCTGCGGTGTTATATACTCCAACCTCATCAGCTCCATCAGCATCCCAGTCACCAATAATAGGCTGGGTGCCAGGCCAACCGAAGCCTACGATATTTGGAGAATTGGCCTCCATATCCCACAGAACCCAAGTGCCTTCATTGTTGTACACGCCAACGTCGTCAGCGCCATCTCCATTCCAGTCGCCTGCTACAGGTGTAACACCCGACCAGCCAAGGCCTATTATGTCATATCCTGCAGAGGTCTTGATCAGAAAATTGTTACCAGCGCGGTTATAGATACCAACCTCAGTAACTCCATCACCATTCCAGTCCCCAACTATTGGCTCGGTGCCCGGCCAGCCGAACCCAACTATATTTGCAGAGTTGGCATTGGTGTTCCACAGTGCCCACGTACCTTCGTTGTTGTACACACCAACCTCATCAGCACCATCACCATTCCAGTCTCCTACTACCGGGGTAACACCTGGCCAGCCAAGACCCATTACATCGAATCCGCTGTCTGTCTGGATCAGGAAGTTATTACCTCCTCTATTGTATATGCCCACCTCGGTAATTCCATCTCCGTCCCAATCACCTTCTACCGGCTCGGTGCCTACCCATCCGAAGCCTACGATGTCTGCAGAGCTGGTAGCGGTGTTCCACAGAGCCCATGTACCTTCGTTATTGTACACACCTACACTATGTGGAACAGGGATTTGTGCACCAGTCACCTTCAAGATGACAAGCCCGTTGTTACCTTCGGCTACGTAGACGTAATTACCTGATACAGCAACACCATGTGCATAACCAGCAGTAGCATAACTGCCTGCAAGTTTTGATGCTGAAGGGGTACTGACATTCAAAACGACTAGGTTGGTCAAATCAGCCATATAGACATAATTACCTGAAACAGCTGCATCCTCTGCAGCATAATCACTCTCATAACTTCCTGCAAGTGCTGGTGAAGA
>JAHFZE010000231.1 GCA_020854785.1 Methanomethylovorans sp. | reverse complement strand
CGGTACTTCCAAGATAAGGCTTACAGATGGAAAAGGAAATGAAAGAGATCCTTCCTGGAGTCCGGATGGCAAATACGTCGTCTATTCTTTTCAGGGAAATATTTTCAAAACAGATGTTTTGACCTGTAGCACTTTAGAGCTTACGAACGACACTTCCCAGAATACTGATCCGGAAGTAAGTCCCGATGGAGCTTGGATAACCTTTGTATCCAACAGGAGTGGTAACCAGGACATCTGGCTTATGGATGCGCAAGGGAAGGGAACTTTGCAGCTTACTTCAGATAATGGTATCCAAAAGGATCCCTCGTGGGACCCTGAAGGGAACAAGATAGCATATGTCTCTGATGCCAGCGGCGAGTTCAACATATGGGTGATGACCCTTGACCCAGATCTATTTATACCTGAACACATGGAACCGGAAAAAACAGATCCAAAGGACGAAAGTGAAAAATCCCTGATGGACCAGGTATTGACAGAAAGGCCGACGGTTGTCATAGGTGCGGCCACCATGGTGGCCCTTGTATTTGTGATCTTTATGATACGCAAGTTCCTGAAAAAGGTCGGTTTTTTTTGATCCAATTGTTTTTTCTGAGGATAAAATAGAAAGGTATATATACTAGTCTCCTGCCAGAGTTCTGGAACCATCGCAATACTTATAGCCTATTCATTTCATGTATGCACAGGTTCTTACAATGAATGCAGTATTAGGATTAGAAGATGGAACGATTATTCAAGGCACCGGGTTCGGTGCTGAAGGCATAGTTTCTGGAGAACTGGTTTTTACTACTCAATATACAGGTTATGAGGAGGCACTTTCTGACCCTTCGTATAAAGGGCAGATCCTGATGTTCACTTATCCACTTATCGGCAACTACGGTGTTAGCAACAATTGTTTTGAATCTGACGGGGTCAAGGCGGAAGGTCTTGTGGTCAGGGAATCCTGTCCTGAGCCCTCCCACTACAGATCGAAGCGTACTATTTTCCAGCTTATGGAGGACGAGGGCAAGCCCGGCATAGCCGGTGTGGATACGCGCATGCTGACAATAAAGACGCGTGAGCACGGTACCCTGCGTGCGGCCCTTATCAATGGCAGTGATGATGGGGAGGAAGCCGTGAGGCTTGCCAGAAAGCAGCCGCACATCTCAGAACTGGATTACATATCGATGGTGACCTGTCCGCAACCTTACAGGCTGGAAAGCCCTTTCAGGGACACTTACGATCCCAAACACGTTGTGCTCATGGATATGGGTATGAAGCGCAGCATCACCACAAGCCTGCTCAAGAGGGGCATTGATGTCACTGTGGTACCTGCCAACGCAAGCACTTCGATGATAGGATCATACGAACCTGACATGCTCTTTCTCTCGAACGGGCCGGGGGACCCAAAGCAGGCAATGAACGCTGTCGAGGCAGTAAAGGAATTTGCTGGAACTATGCCCATTGTGGGCATATGTCTGGGGCATCAGATATTGTCCTTAGCTCTGGGTGCTGAGACCTACAAGCTGAAGTTCGGACACCGGGGAGCTAATCAGCCGGTAAAGGACTTTGAAACGGGTATAGTGCACATCACTTCTCAAAATCACGGTTTTGCAGTGGATGGCGATTCTTTCGGATCCGAAGACGTGGTCATCACAGAGATCAATACCAACGACAAGACGGTAGAAGGTATAGCTCACAAATATCTTGACATGTTCAGTGTGCAGTACCATCCCGATGCACATCCGGGTCCTATGGATACGGAGCAGATATTCTTCGGTAAAGTGCTCAAGCTTTTGGAAGGTGAGCAATAATGCCAAAGAGAACAGATATTAAGAAAGTATTGCTCATAGGCTCGGGTCCTATCACCATCGGCCAGGCCGCAGAGTTCGACTTTTCAGGCAGCCAGGCATGCAGGTCCCTCAAGGAAGAGGGATTACAGGTGGTACTGGTCAATTCCAATCCTGCTACCATTATGACAGATCCCGAGATGGCAGATGCTGTCTATATAGAACCGCTTGAACCCAGAACAGTTGCCAAGATCATTGAAAAAGAAAGGCCCGATGGGATCATTGCAGGTATAGGCGGCCAGACAGGTCTTAACATCACCAGTGAGCTTGCTGAGATGGGTGTGTTCGAGAAGTTCGGCGTAAAATTGCTGGGCACACCGCTTCAGGCCATCAAGAACACTGAGGACCGGGAACTGTTCAAGGAAACAATGGAGAGCATCGGTGAAAAGGTGCCACGCAGTAAGGCGGTGTCCACACTTACAGAAGCAGAAGGGCTTATCGATGAACTGGGTTTGCCTCTTATCATCAGGCCGGCCTATACGCTGGGAGGTGCCGGTGGCGGTATAGCCCGTTCCCGCGAGGAGCTTCTGGAAATAACTGAAAGGGGACTTCGCCGCAGCCGTATCACCCAGGTGCTTATAGAAGAAAGCGTACTGGGATGGAAGGAGTTCGAATACGAGGTCATGAGGGACTCCAACGATACATGTATCGTGATATGTAATATGGAGAACATCGATCCCATGGGTATCCACACTGGTGAGTCCATTGTGGTCACACCTTCCCAGACACTTAATGATGAGGAACATCAGATGCTCAGGACAGCAGCCATTAAGATCATCCGTACATTGGGTATCGAAGGCGGCTGTAACATACAGTTCGCTGTGAAGGACGGGGAATACCGGATAGTAGAGGTCAATCCACGTGTATCACGCTCATCGGCCATGGCATCCAAGGCCACAGGGTATCCAATAGCAAGGGTCACTGCAAAGATAGCAATAGGTATGGCATTGGATGAGATCCTCAACGATGTCACAAAGAAGAACCCCGCATCCTTCGAACCTACCATCGACTACGTTGTTACCAAGATCCCGCGCTGGCCATTCGATAAGTTCGTAACGGCAGATAAGACCTTGACCACCGCCATGAAGAGCACAGGAGAGGTAATGGCCATCGGCAGGACCATTGAGGAATCAATGCTCAAGGCCATAAGGTCCCTGGACATTGATGTGTGCTTTGGCAAAGGGGAATGGAACGATAATGAGATCACGACACTTCTGAAGACCCCTACTAGCGAGAGGCTGTTCGTTATATACAAAGCTCTGTCCACAGGCTTTTCAGTGGAGGAGATCGTGGAGCTCACGTCCATCGATCCTTTCTTCCTTAAGAAGATCAAGAACATCATCGATATGGAAGATACGCTTAGAGAAGCCGGTCCTAAGACTGATCTGCCGACGGACCTGCTCAGAAAAAGCAAGCGCATGGGATTCACTGATGAGCGCATTGCTGAGCTCACAGGCAAAACCCGTGCAGAGGTCAATGATCTTAGGCGCAATGCAGATATTGTTGCCACTTACAAAATGGTGGACACCTGTGCTGCAGAGTTTGCGGCTGAGACACCTTATTATTACTCATGCTACGAGCAGATGTGTGAAACAAATCCTTCCGACAGGAAGAAGGTCCTTATCCTGGGTGCAGGTCCCATCAGGATCGGCCAGGGTATTGAGTTCGACTACTGTACCGTACATGCCGTGACAGCTATCAGGGAGGAGGGCATAGAAGCCCACATCATCAACAACAATCCGGAAACAGTATCTACTGACTACGATACTTCTGATAAGCTCTTCTTTGAGCCTCTTACTCTTGAAGATGTCATGAACGTCATTGACAGGGAAAGGCCGGATGGGGTATTAGTGCAGTTCGGTGGCCAGACCTCTGTGAACCTGGCAATACCCCTGGAAAAGGAACTCAAAAGGCGGACGGATCTCCCGACGGTCATCATGGGTACTTCCCCAGAGGACATAGATGTTGCAGAGGACAGGGAAAAGTTCAACGTTATGATGAAGAAGCTGGGTGTCAACCAGCCTGAAGCGGGTTATGCCACATCCCAGAAAGGCGCTTTTGAGGTTGCTGCCCGCATTGGATATCCAGTGCT
>JAHFZE010000004.1 GCA_020854785.1 Methanomethylovorans sp. | reverse complement strand
CGTACCAGATTGATCTTCGCATTCTCAATAGCTTTTCTGATAGCAGGTCCTACCTGATTGTCCTTGGCTTGCCCAAGACCTACAAAGCCATCACCGTTACCCACGATAACTGTAGCTCTGAACTTTACACGACGTCCTGAGTCGGTCATTCTCTGGACCATGTTAATGTCCAGAACCTCATCTTCAAGATTGGGGAGCAGTATATCTACTATCCTGGATTCTCTTAGAGGCAGTCCTGAATCGATCGCCTCATCCATGGAAGTGATCTGACCCTCCTGAACAAGCTTTCCAAGCCTTGTTTGTGGAATCCATTCCTCTTCTTCGAACTGATATGCCATATGATCACCTAATTAAAATCAGAAGAGATCTTTTCCTTGACTGCATCGAACAGTTCTGGAAGATTCGATCCTTCCATATATTTTGCGATATGCTCGCCTCTGATCCTTTCATCAGAGGGGAATACGGATGGATCATGGGGCACCTCCAATCCTGAATCGACTATGCCCTTTAAAGCGGCATAGACACGGGAACCAGGAGATGATGCCTGCAATCCAATATCAAGTATCCCATAATCGTATCCCTTGTTTAGGGTCCTGTAACCAAACAAGAGGCCGGTAAGATAAGCTGCCGACGTGTTACCAGTGGAAGCATCATAACCATACTTCTTGAGTTCTGTGGATATGGTTGATGAAAGAGTGACATCTCCTTCAGGTGTAGGCGTTATTAGCTGAACCTGAATATGTTTTGAACTCTTGCGGACCACCACACGGTCTTCTTTTGATAGAAGCAACTTAAGACGCTGATGATAATTTGTGCGTCCTTCCCTTCGTCGTCTGAAAGCGACTTTATATCTGGGCCCTGTTGCCATGATCATACCCTCCTGGATAAAATATCAAAGCTTCTCTTCATCTTCATTCCTCACGTTTAAGGAGCTTCTGTGACTCAAGGTGTGATTCCATGTGTGCAACACTCCTGTATTCTCCACCTTTTGCCTTACGATAGATCTTACAATATGTGGACTTTTCCAAAGAGCCATCTGCGCGAAGCTCCTTTAACCTCGCCCTGATAGCACGGATCCTCTTTATCCACTGATCTTTTCTTGGATTCCTTGCTCCCTTTGTACCTTTTCTCGAACCCTGACCCTTGCGGTGGCCATACTTGCGTTTGACGTCTCGTGCTCTTGCACGGCCCCTGCTAACACCTTTGGGTTTTGCAGCAGCTATACTTCCTTTTTTGATGAGTTCACGAAGATCCGCCCTTGTAATAGCAACAGCGATGTCGCTGGCAGCTTCTGGATCCATCCATACTCTGTGCACACCACAATCCAGGATCTCTGCAGCCATCCTTTTCTGATTAGAAAGATCCGTCATCTTACTCACTCCTGGAAGGATTGAGGATCTTAATTCCAAGTGAAACGGCCTTTTCCTCGATCAGAGCTTTTTTTCTTGCACCGACCTTTGCAGCTATCCTGATAGCCACTGTATTGGCATCTAGGGATGAAACATCGCCCAGTGTTTCAACCATGACTTCGGAATAGCCGGATGGATGAAGACCTTTTACCAGAACCGGACTGCCATAGCCTACCTGTGCATGAGCGCCTTTTGAAGCAAATCCTTTGCGTTTTTTGCTTTGCTGGCCTCTTGGGATCCTCCAGTTGGAATCCAGCCTCTTATATTTGTGACAATCAGTCCTCTTGAACTGGGGCTTCTTTGCCTTTTGCACCTTACGGACCTTGAAAAGGCGCTTACCTTCCGCGTCCATTGATACACCACAGTTGACAGTTACAGAAGAGGGACTAGAAATATTATCTTCCATTCAAATCACCTACAATATCTTCTCAACGATATAGATACCATCCTGGAATACACGGGGATCGAATCTCTTGATCTTTGTGGCTTGCTCTATGTTGGCTGCTGTCTGCCCAACATCCTCTTTGTTTATACCAGTGATAGTGACCTGATCGGCTCCTGCCTTGACCTTGGTCTCACCGAGGATATTTGCAGATCTTGCTTTCTTCTCACCCAAGAAATTACCAATAAGCAATTTCTTACCCTCTACCTTTAGCTGCATAGGGAAGTGAGAATAAACAACCTTCATGCGATATTCAAACCCTTGGGTCACACCTCTCATCATATTATCAATATGTGAAGAGAAGGTGCCGATCATAGCCTTGTGTGACTTCTTTGTTGAAGTTGAATCCACTATGATCTCAGAGCCTTTAACCTCAATCATGATTCCTGGATACCAGAGGTATCTCTCATTCTTTCCTTTGGGTCCTGATACGGAAAGGATGTCATTCTGGAAAGTAACGGTAACTCCTTCCGGAATGCTGATCACGTTCTTCGTCTCTTTAGCCATTGAACCACTCCATATCAGTACACATATGCAAGAAGCTGTCCGCCGATGTTTTTCTCACGTGCATCATATTGAGACATGACACCATGAGACGTAGTAAGGATCAATGTTCCGAAATTCTTGGCTGGTAAGAATTGCTTCTCCCATTTCTCGAAATCAACTGAACCTACTGAATAACGTGGCTTTATTGCTCCGCATTTATTTATTTTACCAATGAGCTTAACCTCATAGATTCCTGCTTTACCGTCCTCGACGAACTCGAACTCACCGAGGTATCCACTGTCCTGCATCACTTTAAGGACCGTACCGATGAGCTTTGATGCCGGTTTAAGCGTGCATGACTGTTTACCGATTGCCTCTGCATTCTTAATAGTGGAGAGTGCATCAGCAAGAGGATCTAATAACACCATTATTTTTCACCTCAAGTATATTTCTCAAATCCCATATCATGGGCTATCTCACGGAAACAGTGGCGACACAGGTAAATATCATATTTCCTTACAAGGCCCTGCTTTCTTCCGCATCTCTTGCATTCGTGTGCGCCGCGGCCAAATTGCTTAGTGGTCTGGACCATTTATGCTACCTCCACGAAAAAGTTCTCCTTGAAGAAGGAAATAGTATCTTCCTTTGTGATCCTGTGAGCTGAAGGAACTCTCCTTTCGGATATCCTTCTTTTGCTTATTCTGTATCCTGGGCGGTTGACGACTACATTGACGTCCATACCGAAGACACCGATATTCGGGTCATATCTCATTCCCGGAAAATCCGTGTGTTCTTCAATTCCGAATGCTACATTCCCATTTTTATCGAACTGGGAAGCTGATAATTTTTTATCTACTATTGAAAGAGCAGTCTTCAGAAATTCCTCTGCACCAACACCACGAAGAGTGACCTTGCAACCAATAGGTTCATTTTTCTTGATGCCGAATGCCGGAAGGGTTTTCTTGGCATATGTACGAACAACGGTCTGCCCTGTGATCTCTTTCATGATCCCTTCGGCATTCACAAGATGTTCACCACTTTCACCGACACCCATGTGAACAATGACCTTCTCGATCCTGGGGGCTTTCATTGGATTACTCAATGATCTCACCACCCAGTTTAATTTCCGGCTTATCCGTGCCGATCACGACAACATAGTCTTCTATGGTTTGGAATTTTTCATCTTCACCAGCTATCAGAACAGTGTTGGAATTGGAACTGCGCACTGTGTTGATACCCTCGATGGTGCCTATTTTGCCAGTGTGCTTGCCGCCAATGATCAATGCAAGATTGCCTACTTCATACTTGATATGTTTGAGTATCTTCTTATCTGGCACAGAAAGAATGACCGAATCTTTGGCTTTGAAGTCGTTGGAACCAATAAGGTTAGAACCGTCATTCAGATTGAGCTGCACTTTACCGCCCTTGATAACGGTCTTCCCGCTGATCCTGCATAATTTACTTGCCTCTGTACCTGCAAGTTTATGCAATTCTAATCTTCCCTTCCTATCGAGGAGTACTCTGTAAGATTGCTCCATCTTAGGAATAGAAACTACATCTAATAACCCTATAGGGAATTTTAGGTCCTTCCTGATAATGCCATCAACAAGAATGCTACCCTCAGAGAGCACTCTTTTTGCCTCTACCCTTGTGTCCACTACATGCAACATATCCCTGAGCACCACTCCAAGAGGAATGCTCAGTTGCTTGTTATGAGGACCTGGCCTTGTCGATGTTATCCATTTATTGGATTTCTTGGATGTCTGCCAACTCTTTGGTACAGATATCCTTTTTTGATGTCTTCCCACAAAACCACCTACTTCCTGCTCAATACTTCTGATCTGCGGTCATCTTTCATTTCAAGGGATGTGATCGTTACATTTGAAGGGTAGATAGGCCTTGGTACTTCTGTGCCATCTGCTTTGGACACTGCTACTCCCTCTACAACTATAGTCCCATGTTTAAGGGATACCGCTTCTACTTTACCTGTGGTGCCTGCATGGTCTCCACGCATCACTTTTACAGTGTCGCCGACAAT
>JAHFZE010000041.1 GCA_020854785.1 Methanomethylovorans sp. | reverse complement strand
GGGTCAGCATCCAGAACTCCGGGGGCCAACAGATTTGCTCCACCCAGTATGAACTTTACTGCACCTCCTTCCAGAATAACCCAGCCCTTTCTAGCAGACAGGGACCGTCCCTGAAAAAGACGCCTCGCTCCTTCCACACGCAAGAGAAGTACCCATTTAAGAGCATCAAGCTCAAACCTGATGCTTCCTACTACCTCTCCATCAACGATGATCTCGTCCATACGGTCATCATAAGGAGCCTTGTTCAGCACCACCACCCTCTCATCAGCTATAAGAGGAGCATTGAACTGCAGCATGGAAACAGAATTTATGAGTTCTATGTCATATTCAAATGCAGGACGTATGTCACCGGGAGGTGTTACAGTCACTGCTTTTGTGCGACTGCCACATGCACATTCCTTTCCCAGTACAGGTACGTTACAATTCCTGCACCAATGCAGCAGCATTTCACCGAGATAAAGAGGCTTTGACATCAGGAGATTTCAATAGTTTTATAGTAAATAGTTCTTTGCTTTGGATACTTTAGACAGGGAAATTCAATGTCCCAACTTTTCGATAATTATGATAGTAGGCTTTTAATACCAAAGAGATTCACTATGCAAGTGTTATGCTATACGCTTTGGAACTTTCCGGAGAGCACGATTACCTCCCTGTTATGGAAGCTTATGCCTGCATGGAAATTGCAGGGTTGGAGTTCAAGGAACATGAGATCCTTGACCAATGCCTTGTAGTGGATATCAATGGTACTTGGAATGATATCGAACCTCGTTTGTTGTATGTTGCACAAAGGCTTGCCATGTCGCACCACATAATAAGGGTTGCAGGTATGTGCGATACTTCTGCGAACAGTATATTGCAGATGGCAGAAAATATCGATTATTTAAAGCATATTGATCATGGTAAGACATTCGTAGTACGTGCCCGGAAGATCAAGCATTATTGTGATCTTGATAGAGAGTTCATAGAAGGACATGTTGGTGGCAGGATATTCAGACAAGGGTTTCGAGCAAACCTAAAAACACCAGATGTGAAGTTCAGGTTGATCATTGGAGAGAAATGTATCTTTGGTCCTGTAGTGGCATCTGTGGACAGGAGTGCTTACGAAAAGAGATTGCCCCACAAAAAACCCTTTTTCTACCCAGGTGTGCTCATGCCGCGGGTAGCAAGAGCTCTTGTGAATATAACAGGAGTTAAGGAAAATGAAATATTGTTCGATCCTTTCTGTGGCACTGCTGGTATACTTGTGGAAGGTGCCATTATAAGGGCCAAGGTGATTGGTATTGAAGTGCGCCCTATGATAACTTCAGGTGCACGGATGAACCTACAGGCTTTCGGTGTTGATCATAATGTCATAACAGGTGATGCCTGCATGGTCCCTCTTAAAGATGGTTGTGTAGATGCTATAGTCACAGACCCACCCTATGGGCGTTCTGCAGCCATCAAAGCCGAATCCCTGCATCATCTTTATGATGGTTCTTTCAGAGAAATGTACAGATTACTTCGAAATGAGAAACTTGCCGTTGTGGTTTCTGAAATAGATGTAAGTGTGTTCGCAAAAGATGCAGGGTTCAAAATAATATGTGAATATAGCCAGAGAGTACATAGAAGCCTTACCAGAAGGATCACATTGCTACAAAAGAAAAGTAGGGATTGACTTCAATATACAGAAAAACAATTATGTATATTAAAATGTATAATTAATTATTAGTCCAAAGCTGACAGATATATTAAAATGGTTGAATGTAGAGAATACGTAGGAAATATAAATATGACTTTCTAATCGTGTGTTATCAACATCCTTTCTAAATAGAAAAACTTAATTCCCAAAAACTTCTACATTTTAGCAAGCAATGGCAAAATCTGGAGGAAAAATGGTAGTGAATATGAAACATATGATCCAGGCCTTAGTATTTATTACGATCTTCTGTGCGGGGTGTATTGGAACCGATGATTCAAAAGAGTGGACTAAGAAAGGCAATGAATTCCTAGAAGAAGGACAATATTCCGGATCATTAGAGGCATTCGATAAAGCCATAGTATCAAACCCTCAAAATGCAGATGCCTGGATCGGTAAAGGCATGGTACTTACTGAGACTGGAAAAAATGAAGAGGCAATACAGGCATTTGATAAAGCCATACAGCTTAAGCCTAATAATGCAAAGTTCTGGAGCGAAAAAGGCATTGCTCTTCGTAAGATGGGGAGATATGAAGAAGCAATACAAGCATATGACAGGGTAATAGAAATTGATCCTCTGGATGGCTTTGCTTGGTATAACAAAGGTATTGCGTATTTCCATATGAAAAAATATGAAGAAGCAATACAAGCATATGATAAAGCCGCAGAACTGGAGCCACGGTTTGCCACGGCCTGGTATAATAAGGGATATGTCCTATATCATATAGAAAGATATGAAGAAGCTATACAAGCATTTGACAAAGCCATAGGACTGAATAGGAGAGATGCCAAGGCTTGGAACTATAAAGGTGTTTCTTATATTGAGCTTGGTATGAATTACGAAGCAATGGAGGCATTGAACACCGCCATACGACTTGATTCTCATTACACTAGAGCTCTGACTAACAAAGGTTATCTCCTGAATCAAATGAGAAGATACGAGGAAGCCATCCAGGTATGCGACAAAGCCATAGAGTCCGATCCACAGGATGCAAAAGCGTGGAATTACAAAGGTTATGCTCTTAATAAAATGGGAAGAACCGAAGAAGCAATTCAGGCATTTGATAAAGCTATACAGCTTGATCCACTGGATGCCGAGATATGGAATTACAAAGGTAATGTCCTCTTTGAAATGAAGGAATACGAAAAAGCAATAGAGGACCTTAATAAAGCCACGGAGCTCGATCCACAGTATGCTGAGGCTTGGAACTATAAAGGCAGGGCACATTATAACATAAATGAATATGATGATGCAGTTCAGGCGTTTGATAAAGTCATTGAGCTCGAGCCTCAGAACGATGGGGTCTGGGACAGTAAAGGTACTGCCCTCCGTCGGATGGCCAAATATGATGAATCAATTCAAGCATACGATAGAGCTATAGAACTGAATCCACAGAATAGTTGGACCTGGATGCACAAAGGTTACACGCTTTTTGTAATGGAGAGATATGAGGAAGCTGAGCAAGTATTTGACACGGTGATAGAACTGAACCCGAATAATTTCGATGCTTGGTATAGCAAAGGGAATACACTTCGAAGGATGGGAAAAATTGACGAATCGATACAGGCATACGATAAGTCTATAGAACTGAATCCTGATTATGCTTTAGCATGGTATAATAGAGGTGTCGCACTTGACCAAGCTGGAAAATATACTGAGGCTGCTTCATCGTATAGCAAAGCCAGAGAATTAGGCTATGAAGGAAGCTGATGCACGGTCATAGATGACCGTGAACTCTTTTTCTTGTAGATCATTGAATAGAATACTTATCCACTATAGCAGGCCAGTATTCACGCAGCTGTTTTTCAAGGATCCTATGTTCATGGAACCTATTATGTACCATTTCCTTAAATCTGGGTCCGTGATTCATTTCTATTAGATGGGCCATCTCATGGAATACGACATACTCCACCAGTCTTTCAGGTAGGCAGTTCAAATAAGTGTTCAGGCCGATGTTCCCTTTTGAACTGCAGCTGCCCCATTTAGTACGCATCTTCCTGAATGCCACCTTTTTCGGAAAGACGCCAAGTTCAGTACCGATAGAAAAGATCAAAGATCTAACGTATTCCTTGAATTGAACTTCGGTCCTTGCAGAGCGAAGTTCCATCTCCGAAGAAAACTTGTGCCTCTGCTCATAAGTAATAAACCTATGGAAAATCCATGATCTGTGTTTATCAAGCAGTTTTTCATGTCCATTAAATCCATGAGGTACCACCAGCTTAAGGTTGCCATTCCTGAATTCCAGCCTTGGATTTTTGACCTTTCGGCACACTACTTCATAAGGTACATCGAAACCATTGATCTTAATGGTGGAGGCAGTATTGATCGACATTTGAGTATCTAATACATATTAACCTAATAACTCCTGCAATTAGAAAAATGCGTCACTCTTTTGGTACTAGTTCTTGCATGACCTCTGCCATCACACGGTGCCTCACAAGATATTCCTGTACCTTTTCAGAAGCTCGGCGAAGTGAGTAAGCATCCTCTACCCACTGTATGGGCGTCGGATATTTTACTTCCATAAGAGTAAGACCATAAGATTGGGCTGGTTCCAATCCCTCTTCATATGATTCAGGTTCAAGCATCTGTTTGAGCCACACCTCATCTCTTATACGGCTTCCCACCATTGTGAGAGCAGTAACCATTTTACGCACCATGTTCCAAAGAAAACTATTTGCCTCTACATCTATCTTTGTAAGGGCTCCACTTACTCTAACATCTATTCTTTTTACATCTCTTACTGTGCTTTTATCCTCGTTTTTGCTGCAAAAGTTTGAAAAATCATGCTCTCCAACCAATATCTTTGAAGCAGCCCGTATCCTGGATATATCGTATTGCTCTCCACTCATGATATATCTGTATACCCTGCTGCTTGCATCCCTTCTTGGGTCAAAGTCATCTGGAACTTCTGCATGTGCCCATGCCCATATGGAGTTGGGCAATTTAGAATTAATAACCCTTGGAATAGAGAGGTGAAGTTTATCAGTATTAAAAGCCACAACCTGTCCTCTTGCATGTACGCCCGCATCTGTTCTTCCGGAACTCTGAAAAGATGCTTCCTTTGGATCATCCATTATGTCCAGCTCTTTCAAGGCGTTGAAGAGCTCACCCTCAATGGTGGCAACATCCGGCTGGATCTGGGATCCGTGATAGCCTGTTCCTACATATGCGATCTTAAGTGCAACTCTCATTTAGTCTCACTAATTCTCATAGAACCTTTTTTCTATAATATATTTCCCTCACAAGCATGAATATTATTGCAAATAGGCACCCAAAAAAGAACCAAACACTCACATGGGCCAGAAGGTCAGGGGGAATGAGGCCAGGACTTGTACCTGTGAGAAGTGTAGCATCCTCAATTGGCGGATATTGAACAGGCACTACAGTTGAGTTAAGATCTGTTGTGTTCGATACTGTTGTATTTAGGTATGTTGTCAGGCTTTCCGCAGGGACCGCCTGAGAAGCATTAACGGCCTGACCAGAACCCACGATAGCAGCTTCTGAGCTGTCGTTAGAGATCATGGTCGACAACATAGGAGATGCCTCATCCACCATGTTTGCCTGATCAGCCACTTCCGCACCATGACCAAGACTTTCATTGACAGATCTACTGTATTCACCAGATTTCATTGTAGTCTCTTCAAGGGCTGTAGGATACTGATTTGCAGAAGAGGACTGACCTATCCGACGTGTGAGGTATTCTATACCCGTAGCTGCAAATATTGCACCCATGAAAAGACCCAGGTATTTTTTCAACATGCCCATGATAGATGATCTATCGACGTTCTTTGTACCTGGAACCACCACAATGAGTTTTTGAACTGGCTCATATATTTTTATCTCACGGCCTTTCTGGCTCCATTTTGTTTCTTTTACCTTAATTAGATCAGCGTCTATTAGGCTATCAAGATTATACTTGATGGTAGTAAGGGGTAGACCCATTTTTTCAGATAAAGTTGTGGCAGACATGGGTTTGTCTGCCAGCATCTCTAACATTTTAAGAGCTTTCTCATTAGAGAGGGCCTGTGTTACCTTTTTCGAATCCTCATTAAGCGGTAGGACCAGAACTTTATCGGAATTATTGTCTGCTTCTTCTGTTTCTTGCATGTTTTATAATAACCACCGCGAACCTCATAACTTTTCCGTAAACTTCAAAACAATTCGCAGTTATAAGAATGATTCCGCAAACTTAAAAAATAGATAGAACAATATACTGTAACTTTTTGGGGCACAATAATGATAGAAAAAGACCAAATCATGAGAATCAACGAAACCTATGATCTGGATAATCTTGCAATTGCAACTGTATGCTCTCATTCGAGCCTTCAGATATTTGACGGTGCAAGAAAGGAAGGTTTCAAGACCATTGGCATCTGCGTCAAAACACCTCCCAAGTTCTATGATGCATTTCCTAAAGCAAAGCCCGATGAGTTCATAGTAGTAGACAGCTATCAAGACATTCCATCAATAGCGGAACAACTTGTAAAGAAGAATGCTATCGTTGTGCCACATGGCTCTTTTGTTGAATATCTGGGTACCGACAAGTTCACTGATTTTCCGGTGCCTACTTTTGGTAACAGGAAGGTACTTGAATGGGAGTCTGACAGGAACAAGGAGAGGGAATGGTTGGAAGGTGCAGGGATCCACATGCCTAAATTGGTGAAACCTGAAAAGATAAACGGACCTGTTATGGTAAAATACCATGGTGCTAAAGGAGGCCGTGGTTTCTTTGTTGCCAAGAATTACGAAGATTTCCTTGAGAATGTCGACAAGACCCAGAAATATAACATCCAGGAATTCATAGTGGGTACAAGGTATTATCTTCATTTCTTCTATTCGCCCCTGAAGACAGAAGGCTATACACTAAGCACCGGTGTATTGGAAATGCTTAGTATGGACAGACGCGTGGAATCTAATGCTGACGAGATCTTCAGACTTGGTTCTCCCCGGGAACTGGAAGATGCAGGGATCCAGCCTACATACGTGGTCACAGGAAATGTGCCACTTGTTGCAAGAGAATCTTTGCTCCCATTGATATTTGAACTTGGAGAAAAAGTGGTCGAACAGTCTCTAAAACTGTTCGGTGGCATGATAGGCCCCTTCTGTCTTGAAACTGTATTTACTGATAAGCTTGAGATCAAGGTATTTGAGATATCAGCCCGTATAGTTGCAGGTACAAATCTTTATCCCGGAGGTTCTCCATATTCAGACTTTATCGAGCCTGGCCTTTCAACAGGAAGGCGGATAGCCCAGGAAATTTCTCTTGCCAGAAAGCTGAAACAACTGGATAAGATTTTATCTTGAAAGGACATACTGCACATTGTTCATATTTCGAAGGATGATGTGCATGACCTCTTCTTTTAGT
>JAHFZE010000143.1 GCA_020854785.1 Methanomethylovorans sp. | reverse complement strand
TACAGGTACATATCATGTGGACCAACTTCAGTATCTTCCATGTTCCTGTCCCGTCTGTGTATCTCATACAGCCGAACAACTCAAAAAAGCATCTAATTGTCAGGACCTTCTAGCCCGGCATAATCTCTATGTAACTTTTCAAGAAGTACGCCATGTAAAACAATCCATTAAAGAAGGCAACTTGCTGGAACTTGTTGAACAAAGATGTCGTGCACATCCGAGATTGCTTTCAGCCTTAAAGCAGATGTATAAACACTCTGATTGGCTGGAACAGCACGATCCGGCATCCAAATCTACATTTTTCTACTGTGGGCCAGAGTCCTCCAAACGTCCTGAAGTTCTGAGATTCTCTCGTAAATTAGACCGTTTTTCACTTAATGGTAAAGCTCTGATCAGAGCTTCACCTACACGCATTGACTCTGAATTTGATCATGTGCTTATATTCAGACCACCATTTGGTGCTTTTCCTCAGGAACTCTCTGAGATATACCCATTCAATACAGAATCTGTTCATATTCCTGACTATGAATCCCTTGAAGAAGCATATATGAATGTCCTTGAACTCATTGGACTAAATCCTCATGTAGATTTCACTTTCATGATCGCAGAAAGGTTTGAGCATCCTCTCGTAGAGAAATTGAAACAGGTAGCAACTATTATATAATTCATAAATTAAAAAATCGTAGGAGTTCTCAAAATAGTTATCGTTGCGGTGATCTAATTGGTTTCGATCTCAGATTCTAAGACTACTCATCCGTTCATTGAATTGCTAAGACCGGAAATTGCAGATATGGACCTTGCCTTGCCAGCAGCAAGTGCATTGCTGGCTTCCTATCTGGCAACAGGCTCTCTACCTCCTCTTTTTTCATTTGTCACAGCAGTAATAGGAGGATACGCAGCCATTACAAGTTCCTATGTATATAATGACTGCTGTGATGTGGACATTGATTCCATAAATCTTCCAAATAGGCCTCTTCCATCCAGACAACTCAGTAAACAAAAGGCTCTGAAATACGCCATATTTCTTGGATTGATAGCATCGGCAGCTGCACTGATCCTCAATCCAGAATCATTTGTTGTGCTCCTCGTAGCAGTACTAACCATTAGTATATACTCAAGTGTGGCCAAAAGGACCACTTTCTTAAGTTTCATTCCAGTAGGGATAGCTTATGGACTTGTACCAATTGGAGTATGGCTTGCCTTTGATCCTGCAGGGATACTTAAACAGCCCGATTACGGTGCTATTTTACCTCTTCCTGCTGTTTTCCTGGGTCTAATGATGTGTTTCACTGACTGGGGTTTCACTCTCTCAGGTGTGGCAAGGGATGTAGAAGGAGACCGTGCCCGTGGTGCACCTACATTTCCTGTAACGTATGGTGTGCCTGCCACATCCAGATTCGTGATGCTTATGTGGGTAGTAGGAGTTCTTGCTTCCATTGCAATAGGCATAACTGCTCATCTTGGGCCAGTATTTTTTACTGGTGCCATCCTTGCGGGTATATGGATGCTGTCACAATCAATTGATTTCATCAAGAATCCCACTCCTCAAAGAGGTGGTCGCCTCTTCCTTCAGGGTTCCCGTTACAGAGGCATCATGTTCGGTTCACTTATAGTTGATGTGCTTCTACTGGTATTATCAACCGCTTACGCTTCAATATTATGGTAAGGTGATAATAATGGATGCAGATATTATAGTGATCGGTGCCTCTCCGGCAGGTCTTATGGCTGCCCGCAATGCTGCTTTAAAAGGCACAAATGTCATTCTGATCGACAGAAAAGAGGCAATTGGAAATCCCGCCCATCCCGCAAACACTTTTTTCAAAGGGATGTTCGACAAGGCAGGTGAAACCGTTGACCAGAGCTATGTGATAAAGGATCTCAAGGGTGCACACATTATAGCTCCTTCCGGTGGCGAGGTTGTTGTAGAAAGCCCGGCGTATTTCCTGGACCGCAGGAAGTTCGATGAGTACTATGCACAGCAGGTGCTTAAGGCAGGAGTTGACATTCGCACAGGAGTAGAAGCTTTAAACGTTATCCGTAATGAAGGCATCTTTTCCATAAGTACCAATGAAGGAATGCTGAAGTCTAAGATCGTCATAATCTCAGATGGTATAAATTCCAGAATTGCAGGGCTTCTGGGTATGAAACCGATTAGATATCCTAGGGATATAGCATGGTCCATGGAAGCCGAGGTAGAGGCTCCAGATCTTGGAGAACCGGACATGTTCGAATATTATGTCGGAAACCATGCCCCTGGATGGAAATCAACATATTCACCATGTGGCGGTGATCGCGCAACTCTGGGAGTATATGTACGCAGGCATGGTACGGATGTCTCATCTTTCTTTGATACCTGGGTGGAGAATTTCAAGAAAATAAAAGGCTTGGAAGAACTGTCCTTTATTAAAAAGTCAGTGGGTGGAGACCCCATAGCTGCCATTCCCGGAGATATAGTAGGTGAAGGCGTTATGGTCACTGGAGGCTCTGCTGCCCAGTCAGGCATAGGATATGGGATGCATGCTGGTCAGATGTGTGGTGACGTGGCAGCAGATGCCATTGCAAAGAATGATATTTCTGCTAGGTTCCTGTCAGAGTACAGAAAACGCTGGAACCAGGAGTACAGGAATGAGTACTATCTGGGGCGCATAGCCCTTGAAACCCTGCGTAAGATGACAGATAAGGAAATCGATGCTATGATGCAGGTATTTGTGGGTGAGGATCTTTCATTCATTCAAGGTACCCCCTTAAATAAGGCAATACATGCAGCTATGTTCATGCTCAGGAAAAAGCCATCTTCATTGCTTACCTACAGGGCAGCATTGAGAAGGAAGTGAACAGTGGTTATGAATAAGTATTACTTTTACAGGAATCCCCTTTTCAAGGTCTATGCAACGGTCCAGAATGGTCTTGTTAAGATGGACACCGAGGGTTTAGTATCTCCTATTTTAAACTCGATGGTAAAAGATCTGATGCAGATGTTCGACGGTACGAAACCTTCTATAGTGGAGGCTGATAGGCTCATTTATTCCACCTGGATGCCTCCCATACCCAGCAAACCCTTTGACAGGCTGGTATCCAGCCAGATGGGTAATATGAGAGGTAAGTATATACCAGAGCAACTGACCATTTCCATCACAGAGGATTGTCCCAATAAATGCCTTCACTGTGCATTGCCTGATACAAAGAATCGTGCAAATCTGGAGCCAAATGTTGTGAGGTCCATCATTGATCAGGCACAGGAGATAGGTACTACTTTAATTATATTTGATGGGGGAGAGCCCTTACTTTATGCGGGTCTGGAAGAGCTGATATCTCATGTTGACCAGCAGCGTGCTATTCCCGGTCTGTTCACTTCTGGAGTTGGCCTAACTGTAGAAAAGGCAAAAAGCCTCAAAGAGGCTGGCCTATACATGCTTAGTGTGAGCCTGGACAGTGCACATGAAGAAGGTCATGACCTTATGCGTGGCCGTTCCGGTGTCTTCAGAGATGCCATGTCGGCAATACGCAATGGAGTAGAGGCTGGTATGCTTGTGAATATCTATGTGGTCATCTCTCCGAGGAACATACATGAACTGGAAGACTTCTATCAATTGGCTCGCGAAACAGGGGCGCACGAGATATCCTTCTTTGAGATCGTCCCGACTGGCAGGTGGCTTGACCATACAAAAGATGTGCTCTCTGCTGAAGACCGCAAAAAATTCGATGATTTTGTATCCTATGCCTTTATGAGCGATGGTCCAAGAATATTCCCCATACCTCATGTAGTAGGAAAAATGGGTTGTTTTGCCGGCCGAAAATGGCTGCATATAACACCCGAAGGGAACGTATGGCCATGTTCCTGCCTGCCTTTAAGTTATGGCAATATACATAATGATAATCTTAAAACCATATGGAAAAAGATTACTGAGGACCCTTCCTTCACAGGTGGTAAATGCCTGATGCGCAATTCCGAATTCAGACGTATCCGTCTGGGTTTAAATGAGCAAAAAGAACAAAATTGAAATTTAAGGGTGAAAACACCCTTATTAGCTTCTTTTTTATAACAGTCCAGATCTCTGAAGAGCCATGAGATTTTCTGTGGTGAGCTTTTCTCCAGCCTTGAACTTGTCAAAGATATCTTCAGCATCTTTGCGCATATCGGCCTTGGATACTTCTCTCCTGCCCTCAGTTTCTCCCTTCTTGAGCTTGCGGACCTCTTTATCAATATCCCTTATCTCTTTCTGGGCAGCGATGAACTTCTTGTGCATCTCATCGGCTTTTTCCTGGAACTTAACGAATTCCTTGTGAGCAGCATCGGATTCTGCACGTATCTTGTCGGCTTCCTTAAAGGTGGCTATCATAAGGTCATGATATTCCTGCGCTTTCTGGGCATACTCTGAAAGTAATGTATGCTCTTTTGAAGCCTCATCCCTTATATCCTGTGCCTTTGTGAGCAGTTCCTTTAGTTCCTGGTTGCTTTCAAGCTGCTGTTTTTTGGCGTTGTATATCTTACGCAGCTCTGTGATCTTGTTTACAAGTTCTCTTTCTTTACTTGTGCTCAGAACCTCAGTCTGCTGGGCAAATTCCAGACGATCGATGTCTTTCCG
>JAHFZE010000272.1 GCA_020854785.1 Methanomethylovorans sp. | reverse complement strand
ATACTGATGTCACAGGAGGTATGCTGGGTAAGGTCCGGGAGATGCTGGACCTTAGTGCCAGCACCTGCACCACCTCACAGATCTTCGATGCCGGAAAACCTGGCAATATCGAACTTTTCCTTAAAGGCGAGATAATAGGCACAGCTGTAACACATGAACAATATAAATGCAGGTCTTAATATGAGCACGTCCCAGAGAAAGATAGAGCACCTCAACCTATGTTCTTCAAGCCCTGTGGAGTCCAGGACAAAAGGAACAGGACTGGAAGATATAATGCTGGTGCACAGAGCTCTTCCGGAATTCGATATAGAGGATATAGATCTTCATGCGGATTTCCTTGGAAAGAGGATGAATGCCCCTTTCCTGATAGCGTCTATAACAGGAGGACATCCTGACACAAAACCTATCAATGCTGCTCTTGCACAGGCCGCGGAAGAAATGGGTATTGGTATAGGTGTAGGCAGCCAGAGAGCTGCCATTGAGGACCCTTTACAGGAAGATTCTTTTTCCATCATGCGGGATGTGGCACCTGATGCCTTTATCTATGGGAATATAGGGGCTGCCCAGATCAAAGAGTATGGTATAGAAGGAATAGAACGTCTTGTAGAAATGCTCGATGCGGATGCAATGGCGATACACCTCAATTTCTTACAGGAGGCCATCCAGCCGGAAGGAGATACAAATGCAAAAGGTGCCCTGGAAGCCATCAGAGAGATCTGCTCTCTGGATCTGCCTATCATTGTTAAGGAAACAGGTGCCGGAATATCCCATGAGGATGCTTTGATGTTAAAGAAGGCCGGTGTGTCTGCCATTGATGTAGGTGGAGTTGGTGGCACAAGCTGGTCCGGAGTAGAAGTGTACAGGGCAAGGGACAGAAAAGACATTATGTCGGAAATGCTTGGAGAACTGTTCTGGGATTTTGGCATCCCTACAGCGGCAAGTGTTGTGGAATGCAATGTATCGTTGCCGGTGATAGCCACCGGTGGGATAAGGACAGGTATGGACATCGCCAGATCAATAGCTATCGGCGCCAGTGTGGCCAGTGCGGCACTTCCTTTTGTTGCCCCGGCACTGGAGAGCAAAGAGATGGTGCTTAAGAGATTAAAACTTATGATGAACGAGCTTAAAGTAGCAATGTTCCTCTGCGGATGCCAGGACCTGCACAGACTGCATATAACACCCACAGTGATCACCGGGTGGACAAGGGAATACCTTGAATTGCGTGGATTCAATGTAAAAGAATTCGCTCTACGCTCTAACCGTAGCGAATTACAGATTGTATAAAGATCATTTGTAAAGGAAAAATATATTTAAATTTTGAGGAAATAACATGACAGAAATCGGAATAATAGCTGTCGGCGGTTATAATGAAATGGGCCGCAACATGACTGCTATAAGAGTTGACGAGGATATAATCATCCTGGACATGGGTCTGCGGCTGGACAGAGTGCAGATACATGAAGATGTAGAAATTGATAAGATGCACTCCCTTGAGCTTATTAATATGGGAGCCATACCCGATGACACAATAATGAACGACATCAACGGGAATGTGCGGGCTATTGTATGCACACATGGTCATCTTGACCACATTGGTGCTATCTCAAAGCTGGCACATCGCTATACTGCACCTATTATAAGTACGCCGTATACAACAGCACTGATAAAGCATCAGATAGATTCAGAGCGCAAATTCGGTGTGAAGAACAATCTGATCTCCATGAAGGCAGGAGAGACCTACGAAATAACAAAAGATGTCTCTGTAGAGTTCATCAATACCCAGCATAGTATAATAGATACGGTGTTCGTGGTGATCCACACTCCTAAGGGTGCTATTATGTACGCCTGTGATTTTAAACTGGACAGGACACCTACTTTAGGAGAAGCTCCGGATTTCAACAGGCTCAAATCCCTTGGAGAAGAGGGGGTCATTGCACTTATTACCGAAAGTACGAATGCCGGACGTTCCGGTAAAGCCCCTTCAGAACAGATAGCTCATGACCTGGTAAAGGACGTGCTGCTGGGTACCGAGGAATCAGAGGTGGGAATGATAATTACTACCTTTGCTTCTCACGTGTCCCGTTTGAACTCCATAATCTCCTTCGCTGAAGAAATGGGACGTATACCCATATTGCTTGGAAGGTCCATGGACAGGTACATGAGCACAGCTAAAGAACTGGGATACGTTGAACTTCCGGGGAACGTAGAAATATACGGTCAGCGCCGTGAAGTTGAGAAAGCTCTGGAAAAGGTGATGAGGGAAGGCAAGGACAAATACCTGCCTATAGTTACCGGACATCAGGGAGAGCCTGGTTCCATATTGATACGCATAGCGAACGGTGATCTGCCTTACATTATAGAACCCGGAGATAAGATCATTTTCTCCGCTAATGTGATACCGAATCCTCTTACTCAGGCCAACCGCTATGCTCTGGAAACAAAGCTCAGAATGAAAGGTGCACGGATCTATGATAATGTGCACGTGTCAGGACACGCCTACAGAGAGGATCACTGGGAACTGTTGAGAATGGTCAGACCTGAACATGTCATTCCTGCTCACGGGACCATTGAAATGCATTCCGCATATATAGAGATGGCAGAAGATGCAGGTTACGTGCTGGGGGATACGCTCCACCTGTTAAGGAACGGAGAGGAACTATACATAGAAGAATAATGTCGCATCAAGCCAAGAGGTATCATGAACCTGATAGAAGAGATCAAGAAACGGAGTGTGCATGTGGATGACGGCATTCGGGAAATGCTTCCCATTAAACACCCCGAAGAACTATATAGAGCTGCACGATACCTGCCTGATGCAGGCGGAAAAAGGCTTAGACCTGCAGCCGTTATACTGGCCGCGGAAGCTGTTGGGTCTGATCTTCAGACAGTCTTGCCTGCTGCTGTTGCTGTGGAACTAGTACATAATTTCACTCTGATGCATGATGACATCATGGACAGGGACGATGTACGCAGAGGAATGCCCGCAGCGCATGTAAAATGGGGCGAACCCGGAGCTATCCTGGCAGGAGATACACTGTACTCCAGAGCCTTTGAGATAATAACCCGCATGGAAAACGACCCTGCACGCATCGTAAAATGCATCGATATACTGGCAAGGACATGCACAGAGATATGTGAAGGCCAGTGGCTGGATGTGGAATTCGAAGATAAGAGCATGGTCTCTGAAAAAGAGTACCTCGAAATGGTGGAGAAGAAAACTGCTGTGCTCTATGGAGCTGCATGTAAGATAGGTGCATTGCTTGGCGGCTCTTCCCTTGAAGTGGCTGACGAGATGTACGAGTTTGGCCGCATGGTAGGTATCGGTTTCCAGATATATGATGATGTGCTGGATATAATCACTCCTGAAGAAGTGCTGGGCAAAGTGAGGGGAAGCGATATAATGGAGGGGAAAAAGACCCTGATAGCCATTCATGCTCTCAACTCCGGCCTGCAACTGGAAATATTTGGCAAAGGCAAAGCTTCAAAAGGACAGCTGGAAGATGCTATCAGACAGCTGGAAGAAGCCGGTTCTATCGAATATGCACGAAATGTAGCTATTTCATATATCCGTGAAGGTAAAGAGAAGCTCGATGTACTGGAAGATTCCCCGGCAAAAGATATTCTGCTTGCAATAGCAGATTATATGATAGAACGATCTTACTGAACAGGGCCATATTACTGGCCCTAAATTTTGTTTTTAACCTATTTTTTAAAAAGAAGATCTTAATTGAGTGATAATTATTAAAAACATTTCATAAACAGGGTCGTGAAAGACCCTGTCTTACCTTATTTGTTCATTTCTTTTTCCAGGATTGCTGCATGTGCTGCTGCCATTCTGGCCACAGGCACACGGAATGGTGAACAGCTGACGTAATTAAGGCCCACTTTATGTCCGAAGATCACAGAACT
>JAHFZE010000021.1 GCA_020854785.1 Methanomethylovorans sp. | reverse complement strand
TCAATGAACTCATATATAATATCAGCGATCAGGTTCCCCAAAAAGACGAACAAAGTGCTGATAATAACAATTCCTAACAGCAGAGGCACGTCAGATCTTAAGCCTGCTGCTACTGTAGCCTGTCCAATTCCAGGATAAGAGAAAACCTGCTCTACCAGAACTGCTCCTCCAAACAGTTCACTGAATCCTAAAAACTGCAGTGTGATAGCAGGAAGTGCCACATTCCTGACCCCATGCCTTAGTACCAGATCTAATCCTTTTTCTCCTCTTGCTTTTGCAAATAACACATAATCACTTGACAGGACTTCGATCAATTTTTCACGGGTGAACATCGCAATTTGAGCAACACCTAGCACACTCAAAGTTAGCGTAGGGAGGATCAAATGTTGCACGCGATCAAACAAGGTCACATCTGCACTTGTAAGACCTATAGGTACACTTAAACCTACAGGGAACCAGCCCAAATACACTGAAAATACAAGTAACAGAATCAATGCCAGCCAGAATGTTGGGGTGGCAATTAGCACATAACAGTAAGTTTTTATTGCTCTATCTATCCAGGTTCCACTTTTCATTCCTGCTATTATCCCTAAAATGAAACCCACGACCCCTGACAATAACCAGGAAGAAGCCATTAAAAGTAGAGATGCTGTGAACCGTTCTTTAATTACATACGCAACAGGCATTCTATAGATCAATGATATCCCAAGGTCCCCTTTGAGAATATTTCCTGCCCAATTTAAGAATTTTTCATGCGAAGGAGTATTAACTCCCCAATATTCCTCCAATATTGCCCTTTGTTCCGGTTGAATGCTCATTTCCCCTACATAAGCTCTGACAGGGTCTATCGGAGACTGTTCAACAAGCCAGAAGCTGGCAATGCAAACAAATATTAAAAGGATGAGTAACCTGAGGGTCTTTTTTCCAATAAAGATACCGAATTTTTTGTGGTTCATTTTTCTTACCCTTCCATTACATTTCAGACCATACTTCCTAAAAATGTCTGTTAGATATATTTTCTAAAAAAGAGGTTGACTGAGGACTTGTAAGCCCTCAGCTCCATAAACCTTTTCAGAGGTCTATTTTAAGAACAGACATACTTGCTACCTGACTTCACGTGCGCTTCCATTCAAGGATATTTCCAAAGATATCAGCACCATGAGGCTGGATAGTTGGAGTACCCATGTCTATATCCTCATCTACAATGTACACATAATTGAGCGTTGCCATCCACAGCCATGTAGCATCGCCTTTTGGAGAAAATCCTGTTTCTCCATCCCAGGCAGCCAGCTGCCAGTTCTCATTGGCAGTGTTCTGATCAGAACTGGTGATGGCTTTTCTCAAATAGGCATCCACAATAGAGTTGTTGTACATAATTATGTTATTGTAGCTTGAAGGGTTGTAGCTCTTGCTGTAGTATTTTAGATACAGGTCGGTGGGATCAAGTGAACCGTATCCAAATAAGATAGGTGTTGAATGGGCCAGGGTATCGATCTTATCCCAGCTTGTGCCCTCTATTTTTATGTTGATACCGATCTTTTTTGCTTCTTCTGCTATAGAAACGGCCAAAGCCTGCCTTTCCAGTGCAGTTGCCGAGTATAACAAAGTAAATTCAGCTTTTTGTCCGTTTTTCTCAACGATACCATCACCATCAGTATCTGTCCATCCGGCATCACTTAGGATCTTCTTCGCCTCATCGATATTTCCATCCTCAATAATAGCGTCCTTGTTTCCCCACGGTAATTTATCTACACCAGTGAATTCCTCTTGGCCCTGTCCGTTCAATGCTCCATCGACCAAAGCCTGCCTGTCTATTCCTATGTTCAATGCTTTTCTTATTGCAACATCAGAGGTTACATTGTTTCCGATCGTGTATCCATTCTGTGTTTTTTTACCTGTATCGGGCTGCATTGGGAAACTTATTCCGCGAGCATCGATGGAATCCAGGGATACTATCTTCATACCGTTCACCTTTTGATTGAGATAAGAAGAGGGAATTTCAGCAAGGTCGATCTTTCCTGCCTTAGCAGCTGCAAAAGCAGTATCTGCTTCCATGTATACAATGGTGAGCTTTTTGAAGTATGGCTGCTGACCATAATAATCCGGATTTGCTTCGAGAATTACTTGCTGTCCTTTGTCCCACTGTACAAATTTGTACGGGCCTGATCCTATGGGGTCCTGACCGTAATTTTCGCTATAGGCATGTTCTGGGACTATTCCGATCACTGAGAGTTTGTGAATGAATGTAGCTTGGTTATCATTTAGTTTAAATTCAACTGTCCCATCGTCGATGGCTGTAGCTTTTTCCAGCATGGAAAGGTCCACTTCACCAGCTGCATCTGCTGCCGTGTTAAAAGTGAATGCGACATCCTTGGCCGTTAGTGGCACCCCATCGTGGAATTTAACGTCGTTCCTTATTTTGACAGTCCACGTTGATCCGTCCTCACTAACTGTGTAATCTGTAGCAACATCGTTGATCAAATTTGCATTACTATCTTTTTTAAAGAGAGTACTCTGGATCAAAGGTTCGTGGTTGTAACCCCACCCGGTGATAGGGTTAAAGCCCGTAGCAGGCTCTCCACCATGGGTTCCTACCGCTGCGATCAGTTCAGATGTACCTGTTTCTCCTGTACTTGCGTTCCCTGTACTGTTGTCAGTGCATCCGGAGATCGCAACTACACCAATTATTAGTATTCCCATCAATAAAAAACTCAATGATCTTTTCATCATATCGCTCCTATATTAAGTTCCACCTTCTGTTTGTTTTCGTAATACACTCTATATAGTGTAGAATAACTACAACTTACTAATTGTGTGTTACAAAAAATTATAAATTTAGTATTTACATGCTTTAAATAAGCAAATGCTTTACATTAATTTTATTATTTAATACTTTTGGTTTAATTAGTATTACTAAACCAAGCCATCCAGTTATCTCAAAAATCTTCCTTTTCTAGTAAGACAACGTTTTGTGAAAAGAAGCTCCCGAAGGAAAAAAAGTATCTTCTTATATACCACTTATTAAGAAATATCAGACACAGGAAAGACTACAAAATATAATATAGATTTTAGAAAAATCTGTTATTCTAAAATTGTCCTGTATAACGATATAAATAATCGATCAAAAAAGAGGATTATTGAAATCTTCAATAAATTATATGTTTATCATGTCCACAATTGTCATCATCATTTAAATAAAGATGTACACCTTGATCAAAGGATTTATGGAGAACACAATAATTTCTTCTTTCCATCATTGTCTCACACATTCGGTGATCCATTCTGCATATTTTTTTTCTCCATCAATGGGCCACCATACAAGTGCAGGAAGTTCATAACTATGCATAGAGAGTATAGTCTTTTTCACACTTTCCAGCATTTCAGAAGTTGTCTTGATGGAGAGTTCGACCTCTCCCTCTTCTTCAACTTTCCCTTTCCATTTATAGACAGAAGTTACAGGATGCATGTTGACACATGCAACAAACTCTTTTTC
>JAHFZE010000070.1 GCA_020854785.1 Methanomethylovorans sp. | reverse complement strand
TGGAGCTTACGCCTGTAAGATTCAACATCTGCATTATGTGGCATCTTCATTCCAGAAAAGGTCGGTTATGAGTTATATTTATTTTCATATGATCGACTGTTCGGATATCTAATGAGCCTTAAAATGTAGAAAATAACTTTGCGACTTTGAGTTAAACATCGGATTCCAGTAACAAATATGCACAATATATTATCAACGTAAGGACTTCAGGACGCAAAGTCGCAAAGGTGAAAACGATCCTTTGCGTCCTCGCGCCTTTGCGTTTCAAATGTGTTGTAGTATGTATGTACACAATTTTTTCTCAACGTAAAGGCATTAAGATGAAAACAAAACATTTGAGTCCTTGCAGCTTTGCGTTAAACAGTATCTGCAATAGGAGATATATGCAATATATTATCAACGCAAGGGCACTAAGACGCAAATAACAAACTTGGCGTCTCTGTGGTCTTTAAAGGGACCGTCAGGATGGACATTGAATGCCACAATTACTTTTAGATCCTTGCGGCATACGCACTTATCCTGCAGAAATAGACTTCTTAATAAGACCAAATAACTAAATATTTGTATGTATACATAAGTATATGGACAAAAAGAGCATATTCAAACAGATCATTAAGGAATTCCATGAAAGGAAACTGCCTGAAACCTATGACCGTGAGCTCATAATACCACCAACAAAAAAGATCATCAGCCTTGTGGGTTCAAGAAGAAGTGGTAAGACATTCTATTTTTACACCATCATCAAGCAGTTAAGGGATAGCATAGAGCCGGAGCAGGTTCTCTATGTTAACTTTGAGGACGACAGGATCCTTCCGCTTTCAGTGCATGAACTGGACCTGCTTATAGAGGCGTATTTCGAACTTTATCCGAAGAACGCTCAGAGGACCATATATCTGTTCTTTGACGAGATCCAGAGCATACATGGCTGGGAGGTATTTGTCAGAAGATCGCACGATACGCTGGATGCCAGAATATACGTAACAGGTTCAAGCTCAAAATTGCTCAGCAAGGAAATAGCGACAAGCCTCAGGGGAAGGACACTGCCATTCCACCTTCATCCTTTAAGCTTCAGGGAATACCTTAGGTTCAAGGGCATTGATCTTGAAAAAGACTTCGAGTACACACAGCAACGCTACACTGTCAAGCAGCAGTTCGAAGAATATATGAAGTGGGGGGGTTTTCCGGAGATCGCATTAGAAGATGAAACGCTGAGGCAGCCAATATTAAAGAACTATTACGAGATGTTCATCTATAAGGACCTGGTCGAAAGATTTTCTATAAGGAACATAAATCTCCTGAAAATGCTCTCCAGATATCTTCTCACGAACATAAGCTCGCCTTTTAGCATAAACTCTTACTTTAATACCATCAAAGAAAACACCTCTGTCGGAAAAGAAACCCTTGCAGAATATGTATCATACCTTGAGGACATAAACCTCATCTATCTTATACCGATATTCAGCCATTCCCTCAAAAGCCAGCAGGTAAACCCGCGTAAAGTGTATTGCATCGATACCGGTCTTCGGGGAGCTGTGGCATTCCTCTTCTCAAAGGATCTCGGGAAGGCTGCCGAAAACATTGTTTTCATAGAGCTCAAAAGGCGGAACTATGAAGTAAATTACTGGCGTGGTGCAAAGGAAGTGGATTTCATAGCAGATGATGGCAAGGGCCACCTGCAAGCAATAAATGTGTCATATACAGATGATCCGGACCCCCGGGAAACAGATGGCCTGAAGGAATTCGCCCAAAGCAATGATGCGCAGCTGCTGCTTCTGACCAGGGACACGGAAAAAGAAGAGGACGGGATCCAGTTCCTGCCACTGTGGAAATGGCTATTGGTGAGATTAACATAACAACTTAAAAATAACATAAAAGCATAAAAAATATAATCTAAGATCACTAATTATCTGACCATAAGCAATACTGAGGACTCTAAAGAAATGCTCCAGACGATCGAGGATGATCATCAAAAGGCATGCACATAAATGATTTTATGGGGATGAATAATGAATGGATTATAATGCAAGATCAACATTTTTTATCTTATTATCTTTTTTTGTTATCCTTTTGGGAAGTATCACTGGTGAAGCAGGCTCTGGTGATGAATGTTTAAGAGCAGTGGTAGAGGACATTAGTCCCAGTTCAGTAGGGATCAATAAAGAGTTCACTGTGGGGATAAGTCTGGAAAACTGCGGTACTCAGGTTCCTGAGAATATCACTTTTGAGATCATCAGCATCCCCCCTGATATCTTAGTTACAGAAAGTCTTGTTGCTCATTTTCCCAGATTTGTTTACAGCAGAAGCGAAAGGCAATTAAGATACCATATGAGAACAACCCCTGATGCCAAACCAGGTCCACATATCATTAAAATGAAATTGACATATGGCAATGAGGATGTAAGAAGAACAGCATATTATGAGGTTGAAGTAATAGTCATAGGAGAGCATGCAGAACCAAGGATATCTTCTATCAGGACCACACCTGCATATATCTATGAAGGAGATACAGTTGATCTTAATTTAGGCATAGAGAATTTTGGCAAGGGCATAGCAAAATCCCTGGAAGTCGGTTTAGACCATGACTTCCAGGGAATAAAGAACTCTACGATCGGAGCTCTCGGTTCAAATGCAAGTCAAACTGCATTGTTCAAATTCAAGGCGAATAGATCAGGAACTTTTCAGATCCCGGTCATCATCAACTATGAAGACGATTATGGTATCCAGAAGGATGAGTATAATATTACACTGACCATACTTGACAAAAAAGGAAGTTTGAACCTTGCATCTGTGAAGGTCGATCCTGTTCTTCCCCGCAAGGGAGACACCGTAGAATTGACCATGAGGGTCGAAAACTCTGGTGAGCGGACAATTAATTCAATAAGGGTCTATGCTGACCATCCCTTCAAGGGCCTAAAAGAATCTTTTATAGGTACTCTTGATACAAATGAGGATGGACCTGCAGTGATCACATTTGTGGCTGACAGAGCAGGAGAATACCAGATTCCCATAACAATAACATATATTGATGATTTTGGGGAAGAACAAATACAAACGAGGATAAATGTCATTGTCATGGAAAAGGAAGGATGGCTGGGGACAGTTCTACTTATATTCCTGATACTGGCGATCATTGGTGGCCTTATCTATTATAATTACAGGACAACAAGATCAAAAGATGCGGTGATCAGGCAGTTAATGGAAGGCGGAGATAACTCTGCTGACAATAAGAAGAAATGAGGGTCCGATATGATCAATGATATCCGGGTAGGAGCTCTAATTGCCTACTGCAGTATCAAGAGAGGGAACAAGAAAACACTGATGTTCATTGTTTTTGTCCTTTCCCTCATTTTTATGAACTTGGTATTTCTTCCATCAATGATAGGAGGGCTCTTAGGCATGTTTACCGGGTTCATGCAGGATTATCCGTACGGGGATATTGTCATTGAGCCAACGGGGGATAACACTTACATTAACAATGCAGATAATGTATTGAAGAAGGTCCGGGCTGTAGAAGGGGTCAGAGCTGCAACAAAAAGACTTGATGTGGGAGCATCCATTAGCCATAAGCAGAAAGTCGTAGGTGTAACGATAACAGGCATTCTCCCTATAGAAGAGTATGATATCTCACGGTATCCATACATCATCAGTGAGGGAGATTTTTTAAGTGATCTGTCCCGGGATGAGATAATCATCGGAGCTATGATAGCAGGGACGGGTTTCGGGTCAGAGATATATGACAACCTGGGTGAAGTAAGGCCAGGAGCCTTTGTTGACGTAACATACAGCAATGGTGTAAAAAGGACCTATAAGGTCAAAGGCATCATGGAAGGCACATTCGAGGTTGTTGACCTTAATGCTCTGATCCACTACAAGGAGATCGAAGATGTGTACGGCCTTGAAGGCAAAGAAGCTACCAGTGTAGTTGTAAGGGTCACTGATCAAGGAACGGAAGCAAAGATAAGGGACAAGATCAGGGAAGTTGGAGTGAATGAGCAGATATTCACATGGGCTGATAAGTCGGAGTCTCTCATAAGACAGGCCATGCAAAGCATGGGTGCTATAGATATCATGTCCAAGATCGTGAGTTTGATAGTAGGTGCAGCGCTGGTTCTTATAATAATCTATATCAATGTGCTGAACAGGAAAAAAGAGATCGGGATCCTAAAAGCGGTAGGTATCACCCCAAGATCTATCGTGTTGTCCTATGCATTTCTTAGCACTTTCTATGTTTCACTGGGGATCTTTGCAGGATTGATACTCTACTTAACACTTATGTTCTATTTCCAGGCAAATCCAGTAGTTTTCTATGAAACCATAGAAATAAGTCCGGTCATTGATCCAGTGCTGCTTATTCAAAGCATAGTTACCATGCTTACATTGTCAGTGATAGCCGGGATCCTGCCTGCCTGGAGCGTATCGAGAGAGAGCATACTCAAAGCCATATGGGGACGGTAAGAATGATAATCGTAAAGGATCTGAAAAGATATTATGGGACCGGCAAAACTGAGGTAAAGGCTCTCAATGGTGTTTCTTTCGAAATAAAGAAAGGGGAATTTGTGGCTATAATGGGTGCGTCTGGTAGTGGAAAAACGACTCTTTTGAGGATACTGGCATTATTGGACGATGCAACAGGCGGGATGTATACTATCCGGGGATTAGAGGTTTCCAGCCTGCCTGAAGCAGAAAGGAGTTATTACAGGCTGACACAGGTTGGCTATGTCTTTCAGGATTATGCACTCATCAATGAGATGAGTGCTGCAGAGAATGTATATGTGCTCTCTATGATGGAAGGCAGGTCAAAGAAGGAATCTTATAGCACCGCTCTTGAAGCATTAGATAAGGTTGGCCTGAAAGGGAAACATGACAGAGTCCCTGATGAATTATCTGGTGGTGAAAAGCAACGAGTTGCCATTGCAAGGGCCATAGCAAAAAAACCCGATATCATGTTTGCGGATGAACCGTGTGCAAACCTGGACACCAATAACTCGAAGCAGGTGCTGGATGTATTCAAAGAGCTCAATGAAAAATATGGTCAGACGATCATTATGGTGACACATGAACCATGGCATGTGGAATATGTCAACAGGGTGATCACTCTCGAAGATGGTATAATGATAAGTGATGAGATAAGAACGAAATCTTAAGGGCATGACTACGTGCACATCATGGATAGGGTAGCTAAAGGGCTTATTTCAGGGTTCTGTTCTCATGTGTAACTAACTTAATCTTAAAGATCATTTCCTATATGAAAAAATTGAGGTATAGGTAAAAACTAGGCTTTTGAAAAGGTTCACAGATAAATATCAGCCAGTCTGTGAAGTATTCCATGCAATTGCTCATGTTTACCGATGCCGATATTTTCCTCTTCCACGATCTCAAATTCTGCAAATAACTTCCGGTTCTGTTCTTGCGAAAGTTTCTTTTCAGCCATTGTGAAAAGGATATTGTTCTCTTTATCGATGTGCTGGACAAGGAGCTTGATGTAGTACCTTCCATATTTGACAAGGTTTGCACGATCCTGAGGATCTATCTTCCCCCCACCAGAAATGGTTTCACCTATGGCCTTTGTATACTTACGTCCGGTTTCATGCTCGGACAGAAGCATATCTATCATTTTTTTTGATTCAGCTCCATCTATGTTCTCTAATGTAGGAAAAAGCAATTTCTCTTCCTTCGTATGATGACATTGATCAACAAAAACAACCATGAAATCATGCAACTGCTCGAGATGCTCATGAACTATCTCTTCTCCCGCATCAAGCAATCCACACACCTTTTCCAGAATATCGAGCATTATAGTTATTTCATTATGCTCATGTCGCAAATTCTCAACACCCATCATGTTTGATCACTCCCTCAATCTATACTCGTTCAAAGCAACCTTATTATTGAATTACTGATCGTTTGCAGCTTAACAAAAAGCAACATCTTTTTTCAGTTTCTCAATCATTATTAAATGCTCAATATGTTCTTTCTTTCGGTCGATCTTTAAACCTCTTTTTTAAATCTCTGATCAGGTCATCACATAAGAAGGGCGATCCTCGAAGCCAATTTGATGGCTCCTTTACACTACACTCGTATTCCCATAAACGATTTAATATATTAGATACCAGTGTTTGTAGAGAATATGGACCATCTAAAAAGTATTGAATATCTTAAAAGTTCATATAATAAGCGTATTTGCCAGATAGCGGATGAAAGAAAAGCGGGTAAGAAATTGGTCGGGACTTTTTGTCTTTTCGTACCTGACGAGATAATCCTTGCTGCAGGCGCTGATCGTACAATACTCTGCGGAGGCAGGAACGATACAGTGTCCATAGCGGAGCAATATCTGCCAAGGAACATCTGCCCTCTGGTCAAATCATCATTTGGTTCCATCGTCAACGACGGCTGTTCAGGTGTAAGGTCATGTTCTCATTTCAGTATGGTAGACCTGATAGTAGCCGAGAATACGTGTGATAGTAAGAAGAAGATGTATGAGATATTGGCCAGTCATGTTCCCACCTATATTATCGATCTTCCCCAAAGGCCGGATAGTCCTGAAGCCCTTCAATATTTCTTACAGGAACTTGAGAAGTTCAAGAGTAGAATGGAGCAGCTTACAGGTAACAGGATAACTGCTGAACAACTAAAGAAGGAAATAAGATCCTCTAACGAAACGAGAAAATTATTCCATAAGCTCTACGCATTGCGTAAAAAGGATCCAGCTCCCATAAGTGGTGTCGATATGCTGACGATCCTTCAGAAGCAGTATTTTCTCTCGCCGGAAGAATTGAAGAAGTCTCTGAAACTGCTCGTAGATGAAGTCGAGAACGTCAGGCCAGAGGGTACTCACAGACCCAGGATAATGATCTCGGGTTGTCCTATGTCTGCAGGCAATACAAAAGTGCCAGAGATCATAGAGAGCAAAGGTGGCGTTATCGTGGTGGAGGAAAGTTGCACGGGAACCAGGTCTTTCTGGGACCCTGTCGATGAAAGCAAGGATCCAATGTTGGCGCTGGCCGAACGCTATATCAGAATACCCTGTTCCTGTATGAGTCCCAATGAAAGACGCATTGAAAATATTTTAGAGCTCTCCAGAGATTTCAAAGTTGATGGGGTTATATACTATACTCTACAGTTCTGTCACGGATACAATATCGAGAAATATAAAGTACAGCAGGCTCTAAAGAAGGCAGGGATACCCATGCTTTTCGTTGAAACGGACTATAGCAACTCAGATGTAGAACAGATAGGACTTCGTGTGGATGCGTTCATGGAGATGCTTTCATGATCTCAGCTGGATTAGATTCTGGTTCTGCCACAACTAAAGCTGTTCTGCTCAAAGATGGCAAATGCATAGCCTACAGTATACAGCCCACAGCATTTGATTTTATTTCCGCTGCAGAGAAGGCATACAAAGATGTCCTTGACCAAGCCGGGATCGTGAAAAGCGATATTGATCATGTATATTCAACAGGATATGGCAGGAATAGCATAAAGTTCGCCGACAAAGCCATTAGCGAGATCACTGCCCATGCTCTGGGCGTATATCACCTGTATCCGGAGGTTAACGGGATAATTGACATCGGTGGACAAGACAGCAAAGTAGTGTCAGTATATAACGGAAAGGTCGTTGATTTTCTGATGAACGATAAGTGCGCAGCAGGTACAGGTAAATTCTTGGAGTACACTGCAAGGGCTCTTGAAGTTCCAATAGATGATCTGGGCAGCCTGGCGCTTGCCTCTGAAAAACCTGCATGTATAACAAGCATGTGCACTGTTTTTGCTGAATCCGAGGTCATATCGCTTCGTTCAAGAGGATCGGCTAAAGAAGACATAGCTGCCGGGCTCATTGAAAGCATTGCACGGAGGATCGCTGTTATGGCCCTGCAATTAGGTATTAAGCAAAACGTGGCCTTTGTAGGAGGCGTGGCAAAGAACACAGGCATCCGAGCAGCGCTGGAAAAAGAGCTTCAAGTATCATTTTATGTGCCTCCCGAGCCTCAGATCACGGGAGCACTGGGAGCAGCATTGTATGGCATAGGTTGAAGATATCGTCATCGTAATTGTCTTTTGCCTGCTCATCATCTCGTACTTTCCTGATGTCTTACACCTTCTTGCTGGTTGTGTCTGTAACTTATCCTTTCAGATATCATTTGTTGTGTTTTCACATACTTCTCAGCTGGTTCTATAACAAGTACATGAACCTTTGAACAAGTTCTGAGGCTAAAGCTGGCTATATATTTAAATAGAATAGAATGGAATTAAAATTATTATAATAATTGTGAGATAATGGATGGTAATGCTATGAACGATGAAAAAGGAAAGATCAAGTACATATTATTAGCAGCAGTTGTACTAATTTTGTTAAGTGTGTCATGGGTCTATGCAAGTTTTTCATTGCTCGGACCAAAAGACCTTGGGGTCAAATATACTCATGAGGATTATGTAAGTGCTCTGGAAAAAACAGGTATACAGGTAGAATATGAAGGCTTGAGCGGTGAAGCACTGGAAGAATACAAGAAGAACGCCGAAAAGAAATCGATCCATGATTATAATTTCGAATTCTCAGAATATGAACAAAAAGAGTTCACTTTGACCAATGAGGAGGCAACTGCTCTCTTAAATGAGATTGCACCCGGGTTCTGGTGGTTCGATAACCTGCAGGTAAAGGTCATGCCCGATGGGACCATGGAAGGGTCGAGCACAGCCGATATAAAAAGGCTTAAGACCGATCTGTACTCGGATGTTGCAGACGATGTGCCCCTTCCGCTGCCGGACAGCTTGAATATTTATAGTAAAGGGCGGATCAGCGTTACAAATAATCAATTAAGCGGAGATCCAGAAACATTTTATCTTGGAGCCGTTCCTCTTCCCGAGAAATATATGGAAGAAGACAGCGTAAGTGTAATGGAGGAATATTTACCGCGCATCTATACAGTTGTCCCCGGACTTGAGATTACCAGCCTGACCTCGAATCCTGACGGTGAATTCGTTTTTGACGGGGTTATTCCGCAAAAAGTGTCCGTGACTAAAAAATGAGGATCGGTGTATTACAAGTGAAGTATCTGATGATCAACGGGAAAAGAGAGGAAATACCTCCTTTTCCACATCATAAGGCATATGTCTACCAGTGTAAACAGTTCTTTTTTGCCAGGGGAATGGCCACTCACTTTACCATGAGCAATTTCATTACTTTGAAAGAGCTATACAGAGGATTCAAAAACAAAAGTTCTATCCCGAGGGACCTTCTGATAGATCCGACCAGTGATTGCAACCTGAAGTGCAAGGGGTGCTGGTCGCAGGATTATAAAAATGGCCATAACATCTCATATGAAAAGCTTGACGATCTGCTGGACCAGGCTGAAGAACTGGGGATCATGGAATGTTTAATGACCGGTGGTGAGCCTTTACTCCGGAAGGAAGACATTGTAAAACTATGCAGGAAGCATAGCAAAATGACGTTCGCAGCTTTTACTAATGCCACTCTGATCGATGAGGAACTTGCTGATGAAATGGCTGAACTGGGTAATCTGAATGTGTTTATAAGCATTGAAGGAACAAGAGAGGAAACGGACTTCAGAAGAGGAGCAGGCGTTTATGATAAGGCGATCAGGGCAATGGACATCCTCAGGTCCAGAGGCATAGCTTTTGCTTTTTCGGCCTGCTATCATTCAAAGAACTACAGGACCATAGCCAGTGATGAGTTCCTTGATCACATGCGCGAAAAAGGTGCCTGGTTTGGATGGCTGTTCCAGTACATTCCGGTCGGAAGCGATGCAGACCTTTCTTTAGTATGCACTGCCGAGCAAAGGGCATACGTGCAGGAAAGGATCATGGACTACTGTATAAAACATGATTATGTGATCATAGACTTCTGGAACAATGGCCATCTGTCTTTTGGCTGTATTGGTGCAGGTGTTGGTTTTGCTCATATCAATGCCAAAGGTGATGTTGAACCCTGTGCATTCTGCCACTATTCGGATTCTAACATATATGAAGTATCACTTGCTGAAGCTCTGAGATCTAAATTCTTCACTGCCTTTAGAAATGCTCAGCCGTTCTCACAAAACCCTTTAAGGCCCTGCCCTTTGATAGATAATCCGCAAGCTATCATTGATGTGGTCAATGCCGGCGGTGCAAGATCTACCCACCTGGCCAATCCCGAATCAGCCGAAGCTCTTGCTGAAAAAAGTTTTGAGAGGGCCAAAGAGTGGGAAGAAAGATCAGAAGAACTATTCGGAAAAATGCCTGATCATATCCGGAAGAACTTTCCTCTGTTCTTGAAGTACTATACTTTTAAGAAAGGAATAACCGATGGCAGAAGAAAGATTTAATGCTGAAGCCCACTATAAAGGCGATTCCTTTGAATGGATCGTACTGGTCCATGGTTTCGGGGGCAGTGCAAGAACCTGGAAAAGGCAGATCGATCTCTTTGAAAAACATTATAACCTGCTTGTGCTGGAAATGCACACAAGAAAAGTGGATGAATGCCTTGATCTGGATAAAGTCTGTAAGCTTATATCTAACACGCTTGATCACTATAAGATCGAGAAAGCTCATTTTCTGGGCTTTTCCTTTAGTTCATTGATATGCTTACGATTCGCGGTACTATATCCTGAAGCAGTAAGATCGCTGATCATGGGCGGAGGGATCATCAAATTCAATTTAAGAACAAGGTCTTTGCTTTTTCTGGCAATAACCTTCAAAAACATGATCAATTATATGCTGCTTTACAGATTTTTTGCCTATATCATAATGCCTAAAAAAAATCATCAACTTTCAAGAACCATATTTGTGAACGAAGCAAAGAAATTAGGCTACGATGAATTTTGTAAATGGCTGGATCTCATTCCCCAAACAACGAACGGTCTGGCATGGATCGATGCATTGGATGAAAATATTAAAGTTCTTTATGTTTCAGGAAACGAAGACTATCTTTTTTTGAAAGACACTTTTAAGTACAGTAAGAAAATCCGCAATTCCAGGTTCGAAATAATCGAGAAGTGTGGGCATGTATGTTCGATAGAACAATACGATAAGTTCAATATCATTGTTTTAAGGTATTTGAATCCAAATGGATGCACGGGAGTCTGTAGTAATGCTCATGTAAAGCAGGGATACAGATCCTGTAACCACTGGGAACATGGGGAACGTAGAGAAATTCCGGGAATCATCTATTAGAATTGCGTGTCATGTTATCTTGGATACACTATATCACAGATATGAAAATGAAGCCAGAAGGCTTCACCAACCGATAAGTCCGTCTCATATATCGGCAACAGCCACCCTGTCAAACTCTTCCTTGATCTCATCAGAAGGTTCTTTTTCCAGCATTGTTATAGCCAGGATGACAATGCACGAGAGTACAAAACCCGGTACTATCTCGTAAAGGTCGAATATTCCTCCATTGAGCTGTTTCCACAGGATGACCATAAGACCGCCGGAGATAAGTCCTCCGAGTGCGGCGTTCCTTGTCATTCTTTTCCAGAACAGGGAGAAAATTATGGTAGGCCCGAAGGCGGCTCCAAAACCTGCCCACGCATAGGCCACAAGGTCCAATACGGAACTCTCCGGGTCAAGTGCGAAGTAATATGCTATGATGGATACCATGATCACAGCAAAGCGTCCCATCCAGACAAGTTCCTTTTCACTGGCATCATGTTTGAAGAGCAGCTTGTAGATATCCTCTGTAAAGGCAGAAGCTGAAACGAGCAACTGCGAGTCCGCGGTGCTCATTATAGCAGCAAGGATGGCTGCAAGTAAAACACCTGCTATCAACGGATGGAATAGCTCGTTGACCATCAACATGAATATCTTTTCGCTTGCTGCACCTTCCAGGGATCCGGGGAACAGTGCCATTCCCACGATCCCTACAAAAACTGCAAATGCCAGGGAAATTATTACCCAGACCATTGCGATGGTCCTGGCCTGTTTTATCTGTTCGGAATGCTGGATGGCCATGAACCTAACAAGTATATGAGGTTGGCCGAAATACCCCAATCCCCAGGCAAGCAGAGAAACTATCGCTATCAGCGATATCATTTCCCCGCCTGTGGATGTGAAAGGGTTCAAAAGCTGAGGGTCAATGGACCTGATCATATCGGTCGTTGATCCATATCCTCCCACTTTTTGCACACCTGCAATGGGTACAAGCATGATGGCAAAGAGCATGAGCATCCCCTGGAAGAAATCTGTCCAGCATACAGCCATGAACCCTCCAAGAAAAGTGTATGTTATGATTACAACGGTGCCTATTGTCAGTGCTGTCAGATAAGGAACATCGAATACAGTGCTGAAAAGCTTGCCACCTGCGACAAGGCCAGAGGATGTATAGAACAGGAAGAATATCAGGATCAAAAGGGCTGAGATTATACGAAGGGATTTGCTCCTATCCCTGAAACGGTTCTCAAGATAAACTGGTATGGTAATGGCATCTCCGGCCACCTGGGTATATTTACGCAGGCGTTTGGCTATGAATTTCCAGTTCAGATATGTTCCAACGGCAAGACCCACAGCTATCCAGATGGATTCCATACCTGCAAGGTATGCATATCCTGGAAGCCCGAGCAGCAGCCAGCCACTCATGTCCGATGCCTGTGAACTGAGCGCAGTGACCCAACTGTTCAATTTCCTTCCACCCAGGATATAGTCTGACAGGTTGACCGTCCTGTTATAGTAAACGGCACCTATGGCAACCATAAACAGCAGGTATAGTGCAAAAACCATTATAATGGAGAATTTGTCTGACACCAAATAACAACCTCTTCAAATCCAATAATTTGTATATGGATGAAGTTGCTAGTGTATTTAAACCATTTCTTTTGAAACGTTAAGGTCCAAAATAGTAAAAATTATCGTTGTTTGCTGGTCACTATAGCCTACAACGCTGTTCCGGAAATTACGGATAATGGACAGGATCTTAAAGTTGTTCTATTTTGCAGTCATATCTTTCTAATAATAGCAGGTTCGTACTTTTTTGATCCAGGAATTATCCTGCGCACCTGCTTCTGATACTCCCGGTATTCATCACCGAACTGTGTCACCAGTCTCGATTCCCAGTGCAGGGACCCCAGATACAGGTATATGGTAGCTAAAATGTATATGACGAGCAGATTGACGGTCATGAAGGGTGTGAGCCAGATAATGATAAGTCCTGAGAGCAGGAAGGGATCCCTTACCCAGCGGTATATGCCCCGGATATCCAGAGGACCGGCTTCAGGGGTCTGCGGGGCAGACAGCTGTGCACGTATCCTGAACCTATGAGGCGCGTGCAGCAAGGCCAGGGGTGCAACGCCTGCGGCTATCAGCTGTCCGGCGACCATCATCCAGCGCCAGGGGGACGGTATTATGTAGAGGAACGGTCCAGGATATTTGTAAAGCAGATAGGCCAGGGGCAGCAAGGTTAGCACTGCGATGAAACTGAATAGCGGCATGAACAACCTATCTGCGCTGGGTCCTATGACCCGCATGAGGAAGCGCTTGAAAGGCAGGCTGGCCATAAGGCTATGAATAGCTGCGAATGCCACCAGACTAAGAACAACGATGATCAGGGATAAAACCAATTCAACGACCTCCATTCTTATTTGGGTAGCTTATATTTAGTATTTATCACAGCTCTGCAGAAATTCTATTAAAATCATTATCTATAAGTTATATTTTCCAAAAACGATTTCTATCCAGGACAACATATAGAAGTTTTATTGACTTGCATAATTGTTTGAATTCAGAAGAATTCTTCAGAGCCTTTTTTCTAAATGAACGATATTCTTACGGAATATTTATGTATATTGTACTACTACTATATTGTACTATGATAATATCCTCTAAAGAAGTGGCATTGTTGGGACTGGTGTACGAAAAACCCAAGCATGCATACGAAATTGAAAATGATATTAAAGAGAGGGATATGCGATATTGGACAGAAATTTCCATGTCATCAGTGTATAAACTCTTGAATAAGTTAGAAAGGAATGGATCAATAGAAAGTGAGATTAGACTTTCTGAAAACAATGTATCTCAAAAGATCTATACGATCACTCCACAAGGGACACAATTTTTAAAAAAGGGAATTAGAGAATTAGTTTCTGCCTGGCAACCTTCAAAATACCCGGTGGATATAGCTTTATCGAATTTAAAATTATTAAATAAAGAGGATGCTATCCAGGGCTTGAATGAATATTCCAAGTCTCTTGATGAGATGATAGAATGTTACAAAGTATTAGAAAAGAAATTACAAGGCCATGCCTGTGATTTTTCGTACATTCAACTGGTAACCAGAAGGATCTGTTTATTAAAAGCTGAAAAAGAGTGGCTCATTAATTTCATAACTGAATTACAGGAAGTAAATGAATGGTAAAGGAAATAAGACTTAAAGAAATTGGAAAGGTACATTCTGAAAATGGTAGTTTTTTTATCGAGCTAGATCCTAGATACAAATCAGGCTTAACTAATCTTCAGGGTTTCAGCCATTTGCAGATCGTTTGGTGGGGAAACTTGTCTGTTGATGACGAAAGAAGTGAAATACTAGTGAATAAGAAACCTTATAAAAATGGACCTGAAGAGCTAGGTGTATTCGCGACCCGTTCAGAATATAGGCCGAATCCAATCTTGATCACAAATATCTATGTTCAGGAAATTGATATTGATAAATGTAGAATCTACACGCCTTATATCGACTCTGAAGAAGGGACCCCTGTCTTGGACATTAAGCCATATCATTTAAGTGAAAGAGTAAAGGAATGTATTGTCCCGATATGGTGTGAGCATTGGCCTAAGTGGTATGAGGATGCGGCCGATTTTGATTGGGAAAATGAATTTAATTTTTAAGAGATCTGAATAAATTCATTTGGAATGATCTCTGTAATGAGCCTATTTTGCAGCATTTTAACTAAGCTGCAATAACATTTTTATTTCCTGTGTTGCACATAAAGCACTTGATTTTGAAGCTACATATAACTCTTACCGAAAGCCACTAATATCAATATCATATTCCCTCTAGCAAAATCTCTTTTTGAAAAAGGATCCCTATGAAGTATCTTGTCCAGTTCGGTATTATTCTTGTTGTATGTTTTATGGGAGATGTCCTTCACAGCGCACTGGCACTGCCCATACCGGGGAACGTAATGGGTATGCTGCTTTTGCTATTCTTCCTGCTGACAGGGATAATAAAGCTGTCTATGATAGAGGATGTAAGCAATTTCATGCTGAAGCATCTCTCGTTCTTCTTCGTGCCGGCAGCAGTGGGACTCATCACCTGCTTTTCGATACTTGAAGGTAAATGGTTAGCTCTCACCATCATATCCGTTGTTTCCACTGCCATCATTGCAGTTACCACAGGTATCACGGTCCAGATACTTATGAGAAGGAGGCGCTCCGGTGAATGAACCAACATTGACCGCTTTTGCAGGTTCCCCTCTGTTCGGCATAGCCATATCCCTGCTTACGTTCCAGATAGGCAGCATGCTCTACAGAAGGACCGGATCGGTCTTCCTGAATCCTCTGGTACTGAGCATGGTCATGATAATTGCCTTTCTCGTAAACTTTCAGATAAGTTTCGATGATTATAACAAAGGGGGACAGTTCATATCCTTCTTCCTGGGTCCTGCCACCGTAATTCTGGCTGTACCCCTGTACAAGAAGATCCACTTGCTGAAGGCTAATATCCTGCCCATCCTTGCAGGGATCACCATAGGTTCTGTAACAGGCATTGTTAGCATCATCGTCATGTGCAGGATGTTCGGCCTTGACGAGCTGGTAAGCGTGTCCATGATCCCGAAATCCATTACAACACCCATTGGAATAGAGCTCTCGAACCAGCTTGGGGGTCTGCCATCCATTACCGTGGCAGGCATAGT
>JAHFZE010000274.1 GCA_020854785.1 Methanomethylovorans sp. | reverse complement strand
TTCATACTGGGATGATGATCCGGTCACATTTCCGATAATAGTACTATTCCTGTATATTTCAACAAAGGCCACATCTGGAGAATTGGTCCATGTCAATGTGATGGAACTCGAAGTAATGCCGCTCGCAAAGAGATCAGAAATAAATGGTGCCAAATCAAGAACTTCAATTGTTATGGTCTGTGAATCATTCAAACCATTTGACTCTGCAACGAACGTAACAACGTAGTTCCCTGAGGAAACAGGGATCCAGTTGAAATCACCTGTTTCGCTATTTAACTCAGCGCCCTCGGGAAGCGATACTGCAGAATACCTTACAATATCCCCATCCTCATCTGTAGCTGATATATTGAAGCTTAAAAGCTGGTTCTCATCTGCTATCTTATCACCGATTGGAGCAAACTGAGGGGGCCTGTCGACATTATTAACCGTTATCACTACATTTTCAGATTTTATCAGACCATTGGCATTTGCTATGAACTGCACATTGTATACACCTGAATCACTATAAGTTGGGATCCAGTTGAATTCACCGGTCACGTTGTTAAGATCAGCTCCGTAAGGCAGGTTTACAGCCAGATATCTGATGGTATCCATATCAGGGTCTATAGCCGAGACGATAAAACTAAGCAATTCATTCTCGTTAACCTCTTTGCTGCCAATTGGACCTATTTCTGGGTCCCTGTCAACATTGTTCACAGTGATAGTAATGGTCTCTGAATCTGTAAGGCCACCCGCCTCTGCAACGAAAACTACGGTATAGGTGCCTGAGTCATTATAGCTTGGCCTCCAGCTGAACGCTCCTGTATTGATATCAAATGTAGCCCCATCCGGAAGATCAATTGCAGAATATGTAATGATATCCCCTTCCGGATCAGTGGCTGAAACGATAAATTCGAGCAGATCATTCTCATTGACGTTTCTGTCGCCTATAACATTGAGCTCTGGTGCCGCACCTATATCACCCACTGTGATAGTTATCGTTTCTGAATCGTTAAGACCGTTGGCTTCTGCAATGAATATCACCTGATAGTTCCCGGCAGCATCAAGAGAAGGGATCCAGCTGAAAGTCCTCGTGCTCGAATCAAATGTAGCTCCTGCAGGCAGATCGGCCACAGAGTATGTGACTGCATCTCCATCAGGATCATTTGCCAGGATCGTGAATTCAAGTAAACTGTTCTCATATATCTCTTTGTTGCCGATCAATTCAAGCACAGGGGCCCTGTCAACATTGTTGACCGTGATCGTTGTTAACTTAGAATCCGTGTGCTTTCCATCTGTCACTGAGAATTCAAAGGTATATGTTCCAGCATCTTCGTATGTAGGAGTCCATGAGAACACATTACCGGTGAGAGTACCAAATGGAGCGTCTGTATAATATGTGAGAGCGTCACCATCCATATCAGTAGCTATGAGATTGATCACCAGGTTCTGTGTTTCATTTATGTCCCAGTTACCAATGCTTTCCAGTACAGGAGCACGATTAACATAAGTAGTGAAACAGTTAAGTGCATCAACTCTCCCGTGTCCTGAAAGGTAATCGAAACCAGATGATTCTACATCCTCAGCACTTTCATAAAGGATGTTACGCACTTCTGCAGCTGACATGTCCATATCATTTCCCCATAGCTGTGCAGCCACTGCTGCTACATGGGGTGCTGATGCACTGGTTCCGGAGAAAATAGTACCAAAATTACCTGCTCCACTGACCGCTACACGGTTAATTCCTGCAAGATCGGGTTTTTCCCTGGTAACGGAAACAGGATATGCAATCGTCACAGGTCCTCGAGAAGAATATGGCTCTACCTGATCATGGCCCACATCATTGGCAGATATCGCTGCCACAGCAATGACATCTGGCACCGCAGGATGCCCAAATATGGAGTCTCTGGAGGTAAGGTTTGTCTGGTCCAGAGTTACTGCAGAGCTAGGATAGATGAACAGTTCAAGAGTACGTTGCTCTGCTGTACCATCCCGGCTTTTGATCTTTATGAAAGCAGGTTCTGAAAGATAGGATGTTGAAGTCCATTCTAATGGGTCACCATTACCGCTCTGCCTATTAGCTGAGTAGGCAATGGTCCTTCCAGACCTGTCAAGGACATAAAGATCATAGTCATTGGCAGATGAACCGAATTGATCATCCCACTGGAGGAACAACTGGAAAGAAGCACCTGTGGGAAGAGGGAATATCTTGTTGTGATAGCCAGTACCATCATCAGCGAACATGCCCTGATAGTGTCTCATCGCAGAGTTACCTGCAGAGGATACATATACAATGTTATTGTTCGCTATTACCTCAGCAACATGCCTGGCAACGACCCCATCCTCAAAGAATGGTTCATCAGGCCAGGTTATATCATCAACTATAATGTTGCAGCCAGCTGCTACCAGTCTATCAATGGCATCATTGAATTCGTATACACTGTGCCCATGATCATGGAAATATAATTTTGCACCTGGAGCCATGTCATGGATGATCTCCATCATTGCAATTCCTTCGTTACCACCAATACTGTTTCTCAATACGGTGACATCTGATGGCAGGTCCCCGGATGCCTTTGCTGCAGAGATCGCATCCACACCGTCTGAAATCACACCTATCTTTATACCGCTCCCGTCCTGGGAATATCCGGACCTCACAAGATCTGTCCTGTGGATGGCATCTCCTGCAGTCTTAACAGAACCAGTATTTACCATAGGGCGTACCACTGTCCTGATAGTGCGTACTTCTTCAAGAGATGCTATTTCTTCCAGCCTGTTTACGTCTACCCACGCAGTGACAAGTGAGTTATCAGCATCAGTACTTGTGATATTCCAGGCATAGGGATCTATAATAGAGATCTGTTCACCTTTAAACAGGCTTATATATACAAAAACAAGCTGCTGTTCCTGTTCATTATTCATCTGGACGGTCGAGTCAACAACAGAGTTGGTATAAGCAGTTACTTCTGAACTTAACTCCCCTTGGTCCATTACCAAAGATATGAGGTCGCTGCTCATTTTTTCCTGTTCTGTGGTAAGGCTTGAAAGATCAATTGTAACCATGCCCTCTGCCTGGTCCGCATTAGCTGGATTGGTATCTCCGATAGCTACAGACAAGGAACCAAAAACGACTATACCTGAAAATAATAAAACGATAGCAAAACTGACCAATTGCTGGATCTGTTTTTTACAGTGCATTCCTACCCCTTAACCGCTCAAAGATTGTAAATGATTAATTCAAAGAATATTGTGTTGTTTCAATGTGGTGTGTGGGGGTATGTCATTTAAGTTTAAGTAAGTAATCTCAAATTATATTTATTTTTAAATACATTTTTGATACAGTGTTCTAATGATGTCACCTGCCTTTTCCTACTTTCCGGTATTGCCCATAGCTCAAAAGGAAGAATAAAACTGTCACCAC
>JAHFZE010000174.1 GCA_020854785.1 Methanomethylovorans sp. | reverse complement strand
CCACTGGCTGTTCCTTCAGTGCCACGCACTTAAGGGATCTTTACAGTAACAGAAGGGAGCTTACTCTCCTCACTCCTTTGCAGTTCTAAACATGCCTGCTACTATTCTGAGCAGTGTGAAGGGTATTCTCAGCATAGACCTTTTTACGTATTCCCTGTAACCATAGACTCCCTTTCCCGTAAGCACATACATTCTAAAAAGTTCAGGATCCTTGTCGAACAGGTAAAATATCTTCTCTATATGTTCATGGAAAGCATTTCCGAACTTGAAAGCTATACGCAGATCATTGTTAAATAATACATCACATCTTTTTCTGTACGTGGATAGATCAGTGCCATTATAGATAGCTTCAGCAGCCACTTCGCCTGCAGCCACCCCGCTTGCGACTGCATAATATATTCCCTCGCCAAGGAACGGGTCCACAAAACCAGCAGCATCTCCTACAAGAAGAACTTTTTTCCCATAGGTCTTCCTGTTAATGCCACCTACAGGTACCCTGTGTATGAACCTGTTATCAATATGTGCAGCAAGGTCTATCCCTCTCTCTTTAGAAAGGAAGGATATAAAATCATCAAATACCTGTGCAGGCTTGATAGTAATAGGTTTCCACAGGCCTATACCAATGGACATTATGTTCCCTTTCGGGAATACCCATCCATATCCCCTGCTTTTAAGGAAATATGCTTCTATCAGTTCTTTATCAAGGACAGCTCTCTCTGCATCTTCAGGACTTAGTTCTATTTCGGTCTCGATGCATATTCCATATCCTTCAGGTTCCCATTTTTTTCTCAGGCCTGTTTCCCTTGCAACAGTGCTGTTCACGCCATCGGCCCCGATCAATATTTTTGCAGTATGTTCTCCTCTTGTCGTTGTAACATGTACCAGTTCATCTGTTATTTCTACCGAGATGACCTTCTCGCAGGTATTTATGACAGCTCCGGTGTGCTGTGCCTGTTTTAGTAGAAAATGATCAAAAGAATTGCGGAAAATAAGTATTGATACCGGCTCTTTGATCTTGTGAGATGACCGCTGCATGGCAGGTGAATGGACCGTAGCCCCGTAACATGTATACTGGGGCTTTACATCATCAATTGGACCAATGAGCTGTAATGCTTTCCAGGACACTGCACCCCCACAGGCTTTATAACGCGGTACTTCTTCCTTTTCCAGAAGGAGTACCTGCAGCCCCTTTTCAGCACATGTCCGTGCAGCCATTGCACCGCCTGGCCCGCCACCGACAACTATGACATCATGATCCATCCTCTTCACCTGTTCATTGCCCATGTGATGCTTCCAGGCATGAAATTAAATCAAGAGACTCTTTCTAAATATATGTATTTTTCTGCAATTTAGCGGATGGTATGTAATGGGTTTTGACAATATCTTATTTTCATGGTGTTGAGAATGGTCAGTGTTTGTTTTCCTCGCTGGAACAAAACGATGATGTGCAAAGAGTGTCTAATAAGAATGTGCAGAAGGAGATGAGCAAATGTATACTGTATACATAAGAATAAAAGGTGATCGTGACAGCAGTTTGCGTTTGGTGAATGCAGACGGTATAGATTATTTTGCATATAGCCCTAATCCGGGAGGCTGTTCACTTATAACCACACATGGTTTTTTTTCACTGTCAACTGAACATAATGACCCGAACAACGTCATTGCGTATATCGGCTATGCAAAAAAGTTGTCCGAACAAACAGGTCTATCAATAATATTGGACCTCACAGAAAGTATACCAAAAATAGAGAAACTTAGATCGCCCCCAGAATGAAACATCCTTGTTAATATGGTCCTGTGCCAGACACTTAGATAAGGCTAAATTAGAAGTTCAAGGGTGCCAGCAATGGAGAGAAGAATAATTGCACTGACACCCCGGGAAGTTACAAGGTATCCCACGTCTATGGATCAGACCCCAGTGTTTTGTGACATGGACTTACAATCAATAATAGGAAATATGATATATAACAGGACCCTGGTTAAATTTTCATTATCTTCCATCATCCATGACAACCATGTAATTCACGAGCAAGACATAAGTTTTCCACCCACATGTGAATTGTCTCATGGGTCGTGACTTTGCCACATGGATGGGGATGATCCACGATCCATATGAATAAGAGAAAACAGCCAGCACTTAAATAAAATATCAAGGCCGTTCTCTCAAGGATCTGCAAACAAAACAGAAAATATCGTAAGCAGGTCCCAGATCTTACCCCATGTCAATTTTTCCGTTGATAGCTTCATATCTTTGCACAGCTTGCGGAGTATTGAGCAGTATCTTCCTTATCCTGTTATACACGCTTGGCGTACGGTCCTCACTGAGCCTTTTCAGGAAACCGACCATCATTTCGACCAGAGGTATGTGATATTCCTCTTCCATTTTATCTATATTGGCAAGGACATTGAGTATTTTTACAGTATTGTACTCATTGACCTCTGCAAGCCTCAGGACTATATCTTCCAGCAATCTCCGTCCCTTCTCGGTTTGCAGAGATCTCTTCCTGTTCAATGCAAAACTACCATAAAGAGCTCTCTGGTCGTTTGCCTGTTCTATCCTGAAAGCATCGCATCTTTCAACCTGTCCCACCAGATCAAATACATCATCACTGCTATTACTTCCTATAACTCTCAGGAAAGCTTCCCAGCTTACGGGGTGTTCTTCTGCTTCCTTCTGGAATGCCTGCATAAGCTGGATCCTGTCAGATGCCGAACTGTCAAGATAATAACTGAACGCACTTAATTTATCCGTGGCGTTCTGGGCTTTTTCAAACTGTTCCTTAATAATATCTTGTACTGCGGGGGTATCAAGGGTCGACAGCACAGAAAGGCATAAGTTCTTTACCTGCCGGTCCTTGATCGCATTGACCTGTTCATTCATATGATCCTGGTCTTTGTTCCCTGTTGTATTGTACGACCGATAGAGCGATATTAAGGACCCTTCATGTCTTTTTGCTATTGCTTTGATGATCTTTTTCTTGACCTCATATAACAACTGATATCGGTGTGCTAGTGTTTCATCCTCCACGGATTCAAAGATCGTCAGGAACTGAGCTCCTGTTTCCTTCATCAGGTCTGGGTCCAGGATAAGTTCATGGTAAAGATCTGTGAACTCCTGGGAGGGAAGACGATCGGTATCCCCTATCAATGCCATTTTTTCCATATCCACGATCCTGTGGAATGCAATGAAACGGTTTATCAGATCTTTGTCTTTTCTTATCTGTAATAACAGTTCATCATAGCCCGCATCATACACCACTTTCCCAAAGAAAGAATAACCCCGGTTCAGGGATACGAAAGCGGGTCTGTCCACATCAGTGATCACTATCTTGTGCTCCTTGCCCTTCATCCGCTCCATAACTTCGGCAAGGTCGTTGCCTTCCTTGTCTACAAGGGCTGCACGGACCGGGAACTCCCAGAATGTCCCTGTTCCCTGGGCTTCCTGTTCGAAGAACAATGTAAAGACCCTGGCATTTGCATCATAGGAAGTCCTTACATGGACCAGCGGGAAATGTATCTGTTCCAACCAGGTCTTTGCCATGTCTTTGAATTCCTGGCCAGAAGCCTCTTCCATTACTTCGATCCAGTTCCAGCTCGAAGCATTTGAATGTTTGTATCTGGAAAAATAGATATTCAAGGCCTTGACGAACTCTTCTTTTCCCATCAGGGCTTCTATCATGCGTACAAATTCCGGGGCTTTGACATAGGTCACTGCAGTGATAAGGTCATCAGGGTCATTGAAACCATCAGGAATGATGGGCATAGAGGCCGCTCCCATGTCAAGGGCAAAGGTCCCTGAACCGGGAGCCAGGAACTCAAGTACTTCCTGAAGACGGCTATAGTTTTCTCCAAAATGATATGCATGGTATCCTCTTTCTATATGGACGGTAACTGCCTCGTTAAGCCATAGTTCAAAAGGACTTTTTCCGGTCACCTCGGAGCCGTTCAGGTTGTGATAGAACTCATGGACCTTCACCCTTATCATATACTCAAAAGCACCGTCTGTCATCTGAGGGAAGGGCATTATGCGATTGGTGGTGATGGTCGTGTTCCCTACGTTTTCCATACCGCCGAAATTCGAATTCTGCATGCCGATCTCCCTGTAAACAGTGCCTGTATACCTGTACCCGGTACTTATCGATCCCACAGCTTTCTTCAGATCTTCTCTGATCTTTTCGATCTGTTCACCGGCACCTTTTACCTCTTTAAGCTGATCCCTTTTCCTGGCCATAGCCATGATCTCTTTGCGTCTGTCAAATTGTGCATATTGCTCAGGACTGCCGGTAAAAAGATGCACCCACATTATAGAATCTGAAAGGACATCGAGAGCTCTCTTGGCTGTCCGAGGGTCAGAACCAGGAGGCACCAGCAGTTCCAGGTCAAAGGTGCGTCCATCCGGATATTCGAACTCTCTTTTGAACGTGTCATAGGTGCCCACGCCCAGGAAGAAAAGATAAGGGGCCATCGGTGTGACCGAGTTGTCATAGACTATCCTGTCCCTGCCATTTCCAACAGAATGCCTCGGTTCTTTAATATCACCGTTGGTAATGAGATTGGTATATCTCTCATCTGCAATGATGGTCGTAGTGTAAGTGCATTTTGCTTCCATGTCGTCTATGCATGGTACGATCCTCTGGAATCCCCATTGCTGGCATTGGGTGATCTGCTGTGGCGGAGCGCCTGCAGGGGTTTCATCATAGTAGAGGCCTTCCAGTATGTTCTTAGTAGGTCTGCAGATGGTCTGGGTATCAATGACGATCTCTGTGTTCGCAGGTACTGTCTGTAAGAACCTTATTAACAGGATAGCGTCATCTTGCCTGTACTCATGATCAATATCATATTCCCTGCAACTTACTGATAGCAGCTCCAGTTTCTTGCAATTCATTTCAAGCTCATCGATAGGATAGTCAAGGGTCTTTAATTTGAGATGCGAGGTTACTTTTGTATGATCATCGAACACATCAAAAAGAAGATCCATGTGTATAACTTTAACAGTTAATTCCCCGAAATCTTCCGGATAGTATTTGTATATTCTTTTCATGAAATAGCCTCCTGATAGTTACAGGATATGCGATCTTCTTTGATCAGAATGACAACATATTCCAGTCATACTTTTCATCACGATCATCTCCAGTGAAGATGATCCACTAGCGGAAGCTCACCATCAGCTGCTCTTCGCCAGCACCACGTGACCGGAACTCCTCAAAGGCTCTGATGATATCATTATAGTCTACCTGTGTATTAAAACATCCATCATTCAGCATAGGAACACCATAGGTGATCATCCTTGTGCCTTTAAGTGCCATCATCACTTTGTTCAGTTCATAGTCGCATGCAATGAGCAAAGCACCGTCTATTTTATGGTCCTTCAGGACATGCTTGACAAAAGAAGAACCTGTAATTATAAAAAGTCTATACCCGTATTTTTGTGCATCCTTGCCAAGTCTTTCAAAAACGCATTTTCCGCATGATACACATTGTATGCCATTCACAGTGGAATGGGCAGGGCAGTCCATGGCACGCATACAATGGGGTGCCAGGATGATACGGTTCTTCGTTCTTTTGAAATCGTTCCTATGAGCTATGTTCTTCAGGGAGACCATCCATTTGTCGAGTATCCTGGGGTCAGAGAACTTATAGAAGAAGTACTTGATGGGCAGATAAAAGAAATCAAGGACCTCTGCAAAAGAGCCTGCAAGCCAGACATTCCTGTTCAGGCTTATCCGGCTGACCAGAAGTGCGACCCCGGTAAGTATGATCGAAGTGAGAATAAGAAGAAAAACGATCTCTCCTATGAGCCTATACACAGGATTCCTCCATTTTTCGTATTATTTCCTCAACATCTGCTTCTGTGTTGAAGCAGCCATCCTTGAGCAGACATACTCCCTGTACCGGCATATAGGCAGCAACTCCTTGCATGGATTCGGAGAGTTCAGGATGACAGGCCACACCGATACAGCTTTCAGGCCTGTGCACTTTGAGTATCTTTTTTATGAAGCTGCCGCCTGGAATGATGAACACCCGAAAACCATATTCATCAGCGGCTTTGCATACGGTCCCAATATCGCATTTTCCACATCTTTTACACTGGTAGCCATCAATGGGATCGCACCGTGCCTTGCAGTCCGGGTGACGCAGACACTGGGGCAGGAACACGACTTTTCTGTCTTTTGATCTCTTGAAATCTTCCAGCATGAGGGCATTGCGTAGTTCTATCAGGATCTCATCGACAATGGTGTCACGAATAGAAAATCTTCTGCAGATCCACTTGGCCGGACCATAGAACAGGTACAGCATAAAAAGCACGAAATTCGGAAAAAGTATCCTTTTGCTTCTGAAACTGTAAGCGCCTATCAATAAGGCTACGGCGATGCTTACAATAACAACAATGAACAGCAGTACGAATAATTTTCCCAGGATCTCATAGGGGATCTGCATTTTTCATCTCAGTTATGCTTTATTCGGGTAATGTACTTAAAAAAAGAACCTTGAGCTTCACTCTGCAGGAGTGTCGCTCAGGTCGATCCCCATAGCTTCTGCCACAAGGACTATCACATCTTCTACTTCGAGTTCCTTTGCACCAATGGCATCCCTGCCGTCACTGAGGTTTCTCTTACAGAACGGACAGGCGCTGGACAGGATATCAGCGCTGGTCGCAAGTGCATCTTCCACACGGGTGGAAGCAACTCCCAGTGCAAGGTCCGGAATACCGGCTTTTACACCGCCTCCTGCTCCACAGCAGCGCTGGTTCTCTTTAATTCTTTCCATCTCTATGAACTGAATGCCAGGGATGGCCTCAAGAACGGCTCTGGGCGGCTCGAAGACGCCTACGTGGCGGCCAAGGTGACATGGGTCATGGTAAGTGACCTTTTTGTCGATGGACTTCTCCCACTTGATCTCTCCTTTCTTTATGAGGTCCTGAAGGAACTCTGTTACGTGTACTACCTTGAACGGGAGCTCTTTGCCTGTCAGGCGGGGCCAGTCAATGAGAGAAGCCCTGTAACATCCTGCACACGCATAGAGAACTATCTTTGCACCCTTTGCTTTGATATTGTCCACGTTCTTCTGCGCATTTATCTTTGCAGTATCGTTGATAAAGTACTGTCCGGTCCTTATAAGAGCTGAACCGCAGCAGATCTCGTCCTCTCCCAGCATAGTGAACTTTATGCCGAGCTTGTTAAGGACGCGGGCTGTTGCAAGGGCGAGCTTTCTCTGTCTCAGTTCTGCAGTACATCCGCCGAAATACAGGACTTCAGCCTGTTCCTCTACCTTGATGTCAGCAGGGAACCAGTTGATCCTGTCCTTATTGTCTGCCATGTATGGGTTCTTGTATTCCCCAATAAGCTTCAGGAACATGCCTTGCTTGCCAAAGGGACCGATACCGCTCTTAACAAGGTTTGCTCGCATGGATTCCCAGAGTTCCACGGTATTTATGGCAGATTCGCATACTGTGGCACACATGCCACAGGTGGTACATCCGTATACATCGTTCTTGAACTGTTCAAGCTCTTCCAATGGGATCTGCTTTGGACCGAAAAGCCTGGCACGCAGTCCGTAGGACTTCTTCATGAACTCGGCCCACCTGAGGATCTTGTCCCTGGGTGCAAGTCCGGGGTTCTGACCGGAAGCATCATAGGTAGGACACCAGTTGACACATTCTCCACATCTGCTGCAGGCATCCAGTTCCATGAGCTGCACTGCTGTAAAGTTCTCAGTTGTTATGGAAGGCTGTCTTTTTACCATTTTTATTCTCCTCCCTTATTTGCGAGCAGTGTAAAAGGGATGGCTAATATATGTATATACTTACTGAAGGGTATGTATGCGATACAGAACAGCAGGGAGATGACCACATGGAACAGTGCTGCAGGTGGTGCATATGCGTAGTCTATGCCAAATCCCCAGAACCTGCCGGTCCTTATACCGTCGGCAATGAAACCTGAAATTGTGATCACGGCAAGTCCGATGATAAGGATGGAGTCGTATGCAATAGTGGATTCTCTGGCCTTTGCAACGAACAGTCTCCTGTATATTGCGATCACGACACCTATGAGCAGTATGTAACTGAATACATCATTGGGCACTGCGAGCAGTTCTCTGAAAACCTCAGGGCTCATGAACCAGGGAAGTGTTTCAGCGAATCCTATCCTTTCACCGATCATGTGTGTCATTTCAACAAAGAACATGGCGCCGGACATAGCAAAAAGGGTCATCCAGCCTATGAAGATCGTGATGTGCATGAACCATCTGATCTTACTTCTTCTAAGGATCCTTCTCTGAAAAAGAATGTCAAGGACGATAGTTTCAAGAACCGATTGATTGTGGACATGTGCATGCTGGCTCATCTGGTACATGAGCATCTTAGGGAACGCCCAGATGCTTTTCGATGGTGCCTGACCATATCCAGTGGAACCCATGCTCCATTTCTTAAAGTTGATGTACATTCCTACAATAAATATACCAATTGCAATAATAGAGAGTATCATCATTTGTACAAATGTGACCCTTAATGCATCGGATATACCTGAAAAATAATCCATATTTTACCTTCTCCTGATATGTGAATAATATAAAAGTTAAATCTGGTCTAACCTCGAGTAACCGCTATGGTTGCATGATTGTAGCATCTATTATATTTAAAGATTTTCATTACATTATATCTATCAGCAGCCACATTTTTCATACCTGTGCGTCTTAAGAACGGGAGAATTGCAAAAAGAGTAGAGGGGCTGCTCAGAGCCCGATGTCCTTCTTGAACTTGTCCAGTCCGATCTCATCGATGAACCTGCCAAGCCTGTGTTTTGTGGCATGGCTCTTATAATAATCGATGATCCTGTCCACTATTTCAAGGATCTCTTCTTCCGTCAGTTCATCAGCGATAATGTCCGCGAGTCTTGGTTTAATGCCAGCGCTGCCTCCGACCATCAGTGTGTAACCCTTTGGGGTGCCCAGAATACCTATATCCTTGATGGCAGGCTCGGAACAGGAGTTCATGCATCCTGCGACTGCCATCTTAAGCTTGGACGGAAGTTGCATGCCGTGGTATTTTTCATCGAGCTTCAGACCCAGACCGACGGCATCCTGCTGTCCGCGCTTACAGAATGTGGTGCCTGGACAGATCTTGATGCTCCTTACACACAACCCAACGGCTGCTGCAGGTTTCATATCCAGGTCCTTCCAGATGTTGTCCAGATCAGCTTCCTTGATCCCCACTATGGCTATTCTCTGTGCAGATGTCATTTTCATGGCTGCTGCATTGTACTTCTCCGCCACATCCGCTATCTTGCGCAACAGGTCTGGAGTTACTATACCTCCGGGTATCTGTGGTGCTATTGCGTATGTTTCCTTATCTCTCTGTAGGATCGCTCCTTTCTCTAATTTGTCTCCTGCCATGTTCTCACCTTTCTGGTATTTTCAGGAAGTATCCCTGACAATATATCCCACTTGGTTTAATTCCATTGGCAGCTATGGTAAATATGGTTTGTGGCAATGTGTACAGGAAGTAACTGTTTCTCGTGTTCTTTGGGAATGTGCTGTAAAAAAACTTTAAGACAAAAGCTACAAAGAACAAAAAACATGATAAAGTAAATTAAATAAAATCTAATATTTGTAGGTAAAATCTAGATCCAGTGATCAAATAGATAACTTTAAGTAAATGTCAAATTTATACATTATATGTACACTTGTAAGTGTACTCTAGAAGAGTAGGAGGTCGTTGTTTGAATATTCGATTTTTACGCGTACTTGGCAAGTCTAGTTCAGGCTGTAAATTGCTTGGCGGCGCTGCCATTATATCGGCCAGTGTAATGTTGATGATCCTGTTTTCAGCAACCAGTGCTCTGGCATGGCCGGTGGAAGACCTGAAGATACTTCCCGGTGAAGACCTATGTGTAAACAGTGGTCCTATCATCATTGAAGGTATGGTGGGTCCCGGCGATTATGTGACCATTACTACCACCTACGTTGTGGAGGTACCTGTCTCGGAGGGCAAATTCGAATATAAGCAAGATAAAGTACCGATACCTCCGGGCACAACAGCCAGTATCACCGCAGAGGGCGTAAAGGACCTTAAGGTATCCTCAAATGTATTTGGTGTATTGGACCTGTCAAAGACCTTTAAAGCATCTTCTGCTCATAAGGCCAGTGTGTCATCACGCGTTCCACAGGGTAATTATAACCTGGTGGTGAGCGGTAATGCTGCCGGTGCAGGTGCTGTGACCAACTGCGATGATGGTACGGAAACCGATAAGGATCCGGGTCACGTGAAGAATGTAAAGCTCACATTTGTGGCGACATTAGATGTCAAGGCTGACGAGACAGGCCATTTCAAGCAGGTCTGCTGCACGGAGAGACCGGCAGGTGAATATATCCTTAAGGTCGGAGATAAGACAAGGGTGGTGACCTTAAAGGATTGCAGCAAAGACAAGCAAGAGGTTCTGGATGATAATTCCGGTGGGAATGAGATCATCGAGGATACGATAGTCAGGAGTGGCGGTACAGGCGAGGCCAAGATACTGAGCCTTGAGAATGTGTCCTCTGAGAATGCAACGGTGCTTCAATCAATGCCTGAGACCAATGCAGATGTAATAAGTGCAGAGGGTGCTAACGAACAGTCTGTGGTCAAGACCAACAGCATTATGGACTATATATGGAAGATCCTGAACTGGTTAGGATTTTAATAGAGTAGGTATGACCGCCTCCTACTCCCATTTCTTTTTTCATTTTGATCTTTCTTAAGGCTCGAGTTTCCTTTGACAAGCTTCAACCAAAAAGACGTATCTGGCAACCGTTCTACTTGCGCCTCTTCTTCTCTGCCAATAATCTCATGTACTCGGATTCCATTTGCTGGGCGATCGCTTTCCAGGAGTAGTTCTTCTTCACATGAGCATATGCCTGTTCTCCAAGTTGCAGCCGTTTTTCTTTGTTCCGTAAGAGTTCCAGTATCGCATCCGCCAGTCCTACCTCATCCATAGGTTCTACAAGTATGCCTGCAGAAGGGGAAAGGATCTCCGGGAGACCACCTGCATTGGTAGCTATGACAGGTTTTGCCATTGCCATTGCTTCAAGCATGAATATGCTGGACGCTTCGACAAGGCTTGGGACCACCGCTATGTCAGCAAGGGCCAGATATGGCGGAAGCTGTTCGTGAGGTATCATCCCCAGGAAATGCACGTGGTCCTGGACATGCAATTCACGTGTCAATCTTTCCAGAGACGCACGTTCTTCACCTTCGCCTATGATGACCAACTGGCATTTTTCCTCATTGCATACTATTCTCATTGCTCTTATCAGATGATGGATACCGTTCTTCCTGACAAGCCGGCGGGCTGTGAGTATCACTGGAAGCGCAGGGTCAATGGATATATGGGGGACCATTGCACGGGGTATGAGTGGATCGAACCTGGTAAGGTCGGCACCGTTGTGTATGGTCCTTATCTTATATGCTGGGGCGCCCCAGATGATGACCTGTTGCGCAAAGTAATCTCCGGTGTGCAACTGTACATCGGATAATCTCGCAAGTGCCGGTGCCAGTATATGTTCTGCTGTTCTGTAGCATTGGGAAGCAATGGGATTGGTAAGCCTATCCCATATTGGGTAATAGGAACCATGGATGGTATTGACGGCAACACCACCAGATCGTCTTGCAAGATAGTTTGCTATCAATCCGGAAGAGTATATATGTCCATGGTAAATATCAAAGGTCCCGGGCAGGTTAAAGAGTACTGCGACCGGGAACAATATCTGTCTTTTCAGGGTCAGGCTTGAAGGGTTCCAGGTATGTTCCATAATTCTGCAGAAATCAATGCTAATGATCCTCACACCATCTATGATCTCCTCTTTGGGTGTGTCCTTTGCACCTGTAAGCACAGTTACTTCATGACCACGGGCAACCAGCTCTCTGGATGTTTCCAGTATCGCAACTTCTATACCACCGGATGTTGCATTGTCATGGGGTGCCAGTTCATATATTTGCAGGATTTTCAGGCAGACCCCTTCTTTTTATGTGCTTTGCGAGCTGATGCATTGTAATGATCTCCAGACCGTCAGAGGATATGATGTATCCCAGCACCTTTATTAAAAGGTCCCTGTTCAGTATCGGCTCATAGGATGGGTGCATGTAGAACACGAAGAATTGCCGGGCTGTGTCAAGGCCGTTCTTGATAATATGATATATCTCTTCCTGAGAATGACCCTCGGACCCCAGTTCACCAAAAGACCTTTCGCATACTGGCAGCTGCAATGTTGAGGACCTGTAGGAGCCGTGTTCCGGGTAGAATGCTTCAGTGCCTCTGAAATCGCTGGAATAATCGAACCTGAACGTATCCAACGCTTCCAGGAACTCGTTACTTGTTGCAAAACCAGGGGATGCAAATGACCTTGGTCCAAAACCGCATGCATCCTCAAAAAGTGTACAGCCTTTGGATATCCATGCCTTTATCTCTTCTTTGCTTTTTTTCGGGAGCGTGTTCATCCATTCATAGTGGGAATAGCCATGTAGTCCAAGTTCATGACCCTTTTCCACGATCAATTGCAGATTTTCCGATCCCTGGACCTGCTGTTCGTACACCATGCCCCTGAACATTTGTCTCAGTCCATGTTGCTGAATAGCTTTTTTCTGCAGCAGTTTGAGTGGGTTACGATAATTCCTATAGTTCCTGAAGGTCATATCGGGTCCTGTTGTAACAAAGAATGTTGCAGGGACATCGAACTGGTCAAGTATTCCCAGCAGGACCGGAAGGACCTGTGTGTCCCTTACCGTGTCAATATCTATCCTGATGCAAACTTTAGTTCGTGTCATGTCAGATGAGCAACCCGGCGAAGTAGTATGGAAGGATCGAGACCAGCATTGTGTTGTTCATTCCATGGAATGCGATGGGTGCGGTGAGACTGCCGGTCCTGTGATATAAGATACCGAACAGTATCCCTGCAAAAAAGGTGAACGCCAGTTCCAGGGGTGATCGCCATGTCATGTGCATCACTGCGAACAGTAACGCCTGTCCAAAGATCCCTGTCTTTGTACCAAATGTTTTACTGAGGTCGTTCTGGATCAAGCCTCTGAACAAAAGCTCTTCTCCCAGGCCGACAAAAAAGGTCATGTATACGATATCCCTAAGCAGGTATTTCAGTTCGAACGTGGGGAACGAAGGTGCAGGTTTAAGTACCCAGTATTCTATGGGACCGGTGAACATCCCTATCAATATACCTATCATGGCATACTTTAACAGATTGTTGCTTTTAAGCCCCACATCGTGAAATTCGAGGTCCTTTTCGTGCATGTGCCAGAAGCACAGAGCCAATATTATCGAGTATATCGCCGGAAGGAGAAAACGCTGGTCAATAAAGAACCAGGGGAGCGATGATGTAAAAAGAACATAGAGGGGAATGATAGCTAAGGATTCTGCAGCATTTATGAAACTTTTTTGCATATCGACCACAGAGATGATCACATATATGGCGATCGTGATAAAAAGACATAAGACGATGCCATATCCGGCATCACGATAAGTGAAGATATATTCTGCAATTATGATCGCCAGAAAAATGACTGATATGAACAAAGTGGCTTGTATCCTATTGAATGCAAGTTTTTTCAGTTTCACAAAGTTACTAACTGAATCACTTATAAAAAGGCATTGGTTTGAATGCGCGCACGTTTTTTTAACGAAGTTATCTATGGATTTTGTTAAGCCACAAAATAAATTCTACATACAGTTATGTGTTTCAGGATCTAAAAGGAACAGACATTTCAATTTACTTTACACACGATCAATTCATAGGAAGTTCACTTGATTTTTTTCTCAACAGTATTGCGTTAAATCTACCAGTAATGGTTTTATAAACGACTACTTTAGATCTATCTCCAAATGTGTCTTTGCTGTATCCGGCAGAAATTATATTGCGTAGCTTCTATTCTTATATTTTTATATTCAATTGAATTAATTCGTAAAGTCTATATACTTCTTTAACATCAAAACTCATTATAGAGAATAAAAGTTGCCTCATAAAGGTGGGTGGTACTATTTCTTCAAATAATAGGTATGTTTTAAAGATCATGGTTATCTGGTTCGCTGTTCTATTAATGGCGAGCCTGGTCGTAGGTTTGCATGACGCATCTGCGCCGGTTTCCGTCTCTGTTTTCCCTCAGGTGCCCATGGAGGGCGAGCCTCTTCTAGTTACATTCAATCTCAATAACCCATCTGTTCAGTCCGCTTCGGGAGATTATCAGCTATATGCCAACGGGAACCTTGTAATGGAAGGTGCGACGCAGCTGTCCCCCCTATCGACCAAAAAGTACCAGTATACATACGAGAACCCACTGAAGATGGGGGAACAGATCACCTTTGTAGTAAGATCCACCATCGATGGGTCCGAACATGAGGAATATGTTTCACTGCCTGCATACCCACCGCAGGTCTGGAGCAGTTTTGTGAGCTTTGCAACCTTCTCAACGTCAGTGATGAGCTACATGACCACCATGGCCTACTATGACCAGGCGTTCGGCGACAGTTCAGCTCTCAATGTAAGCGTGATCTTCTCGATAGTCCTGATAGGATTGTTGATATATCTTGAACTTACGGAACCAGCTCTGTCTGAGAGGTCTTTCAAGTTCATAGGTAACCTGAGGATAAGGTTCAGCCGGCTGTCAGGAGTGCTGTTCATTATATTCGTCGGTATGGTGTTCACTCAAGTAGCTTTGATCATAGGAAAGGTGGGATGAAATGAAGCTTTTTAAGTATGCTTTGTTGTTAGTTGTGGTTGTTGTTTCATTGTCAGTTGTAGCTGCAGACACAGGTTGTCTTACTGGTTATAGTGTTCTTTTTAAGGTGAATAATGGTAACTGGGTTTCACAGAATAGCTTACAATGCGTTTCCCCAGGTGACATAATATGCATGAGGGTAATAGATGCTACATATGAGAAACCTTCCTGCACTCCTATCAATTTTGTAGGAATAGATGGTATGGGTAGGCACGAATTGACGTTCAAGTGGTTCGCTCCTGGAGCTAATAATCCGGCGCAAACCCATACTATTGAAGGTAAATATGATGGATCTTCTTACTATGAAGATTGTTTTACTGTTCCTATTCTACATCCATGCGTCGATGGTGACTGGAGAGTTAACATTAAACAAACTGGTTCTTCTGAAGACATATTCTTTCCTGTGTGTTGCGGAATTGAGTTTTCTTTTGCATCATTCATAATACTGGCTATAGCAGGTGTATATTTTATGATGCGTAAGAACAATTAGGCTCTATTAAAAGAGCCTGTTATATAGTAGAGTTCGCTTTTTCTAGTATAGAGGACAGTAGAGTGAGTGTTATTTATGCCTTTATTTAAAAACTATGGTTCTGTGATAATAATATGGGAACAAAAGCAAAATCGTTTTTAAAGGACAAATTAAGAGTATTCTATATCTCATCTCTTTTAGTATTAGGAGCTCTGCTTGTACTTTTTGCTCAGGGTGTATTTTCTGGACTAAGTACAGATTCAGGGGAGCAAGTAGTTGAGATAAACAGAATAGATTTGTTTGATTACTTTCTTGGTAATTATTCAAAAATATCCGTGATGATTATTAATAATAACACTATAAGCCACAATTATACTATTGATACATTTTATGGTGAAACACTGAAAGATAGTTATAATATTACGGTTGAAGCCAATAGAACATTTCACTACCAAAGGGATGTGGTGCCTGAAGATATTTCTATATTCCAAAACGAGACCATTAACTCGACTTTGCGTGTTGCACGTTTTGTTGTCTATATGGATGAGCAGTCTGAACCCTTTGAAGAAGCAAGTTTTGTATTTAATAACTAGCAATAATGGATCTGCCATAGCATGAAAAACAAAGTTTTGATATGGCTTGCTATCTCCATAGCAATTACAGTTCTCAGGTTCTTTTTCCTGGGGGATGGGGTCCCAGCTCCCAGGCAGTGGACAGCGCATCCTTTTGTCATCCTCATGCTATGCATTGCAGTCGGGTGGTTGAAGAAAGATGTGATCTGCGGGCAGATGCACAAAAATGGAATGCTGGCCGAGCCTGCTTATGTGGGAGCCGGCGTGTTAATAACGGTGATGGCCCTGCTCATGCCATTGTCCGATGATCATGGTCTTGTGTTGTTCAATGTCGTCCTGCTGTTCACTGGTCTGTTCATGATCTTCTTCGGAGCTGCGGTCTATCTGCCGTCCCTGCTGGTATTCGTTTATGGTTTTTCGGTATCCTTCCCTAAGGTCCTTGATGGGGCCTTTGGCACACAATATGCACTTATCACCACAAAGATCGTAGCATACGTTGCATCTCTGGTATATCCTGTAGTTTCTGAGGGACAGTTGCTTGATTTGATCGATTCTGCTGGTTTAAGCAGTCGTGTGTTCATTGATGCGGGCTGTTCAGGGAGCGCTTCCCTTGCCATATTCCTTACCGTCTTTGCCCTGATGCTGATAGATACCAAACCCAGGAAAGATCGTATATTGCCATTGTTCCTTTTCGGCATACTGGGGACATCAGTGCAGAACATCTTCCGGCTGTTGCTCCTGGTGGCTGCAAATTATCATTTCGGGTCAGCTGCCATGTGGAAGGTGCATGACTATGCAGGTTATGTCCTGTTCCCTGTATGGTTCATGGTGTTTATTTATGTGTATCTGAAGGTAGGAGTGAAATCAGAGATTGTAATGGACCATGAAGCAGAAGTACTTGAAAAGTAACGTTTTTCACTTCAATCAGTACTATTCCTCACCCAGACCATTAGAGCAACTAACATATTGCCAGTGACATTTCCCGCAAGCCATGCATATCCCGCTCCTACAATTCCGAATATGGGCATAAGTACATAAGCTGCACCAACGACCACCAATGCCATGGACCCGCTCAGAACGATCAGTTCCTTTATGTCCTTACGTACTCTCTGCACAGCAAAATATGTAAAATTCAGTCCCGTGAACAGACCTGAAACGATCATCACCTGCAGTAATATTACCCCTTCTGCTGCATACTCTGCACTTATAGCTTCTAATATCCAATGGCTGCATAGGTACATTATGCCAGAAGCAGGTATCAGTAACAAATAAGTGAACAATAAGGACTTTGCTGCGTTCTTCTTCATCCTTTCTCCATGGCTGCCTTCAACGAAAAGTGATGTACTGACAGCATTGGGTATTTTGAAAAGCAATGTAGCGATCGCATAAGCGATAAAATAGTAAGCCGCCTGCTTTGAGCCAAGCATATTCAGGACCATGATAGGAAGTATCAGGCCAGGCCCTGCCATGAACAGACCGGCTATATAATTTCCGGCAGCATAATGGAAAGCCTTATCCAAAAATTTCCAGTCGGCTACAAACCCGGGTCTTACACCCGATCCTGCAAGCAGGACATAGGCAGTTATGATCGCAATGAGCAATGAAATGCCCAGCGAGCAAAATATACCCATTGCTCCAAGTGCTACAAGAGGGATCAGGAACAGTATTCTTGAGCTTACTATTATGCTCTGGACCAGCTGGAAGGAAGCTTTTCTGACCGCCACAAAAGAGATGCATGATAATGCGGTTCCCGAGTTCGCAGCAAGGAATATCAGATATAAAGCTGCATTGGCAGGAGACTTTAGTAAATAAAGTTCAGGCGCCAGCAGATCCACGGATAAGATAAAGATGGTGCCGAATAGTAATGCACAGCATGTTGCAACAATGAGGGAAGTGCTGAATATCCTCTTCTTATCATTGTCAGGAAAGAATCTGATCATAGAGGCATCCAATCCTAACCTGGAAAGCATTATGATAAATCCCATGGAAGAGATCATAGCAGTTGCAGTACCCACATCTTCGGCGGAATAGAGCTTTGCAGCCAGCACCCAGAACACAAATCCAAAACCAGCACTTAAGAAGGATGTAAGCATGATGGATATGGAATTATTGAATAAAGGATCATGCAAATGCTGAACTAGTCTTGATGCATTGTGAACCTTCAGAACCATAATCTAAATCCTGCCTGATCATTTCTACTACCTTTCAGTAGTTCTGTTATGTTCATAAGTTCATACACCAACAAGAGCTCCCAGCATCTGGTGCTCATTCTATCTACATTTTTTCTGGAATGGTTCATACAAATAGATTTGCTTTGATTTTATGGTCCCGGGTATTTCTGAACGTGTTATCCATAATTATATATTATTTGATTATATACAAAGGTATATGCCTTATCCCATCGTGCACATATTGTTCTTCGTGTTCTGTATATTCCTGCCCGGGCTGTACGGATTCGTGCAGTCGTTCCTCAGAGGCGAAGTTTCCCGGAGGGATCGGTGGCATTTCTTTGTGTTGCTGTCGGTAGGTGCATTTTGTTCATTGTTGCCGGATATACCGGCAGTATGGAACTATTTCCTGTACGGCAACCTTAATCACTGTATGGCCGGACCGGTACCTACTCATTCACTGGTATTCGGGACCGTAGCATTCTGTGGAGCGTTCATTGCAGGCCTGCTGGTCTACAGGCATCGTGATAAGGCGCTGGCTCTGGGCATGTTCGCAGAGACGGCTTTTCTTTCCCATCTGCTCCTGGACGATATTGCAGAGGGCGGCCTTACCTATCTCTATCCGCTGCACAACGAGCCCATGAGCGTGTTCTCTTATGTGAACGTGGAATTCTCAGGTGTGAACTTCCTGTACTACAATCTGGCTGGTATCGTCTCTGTGTTCTTCATATTCTGTGTACTGCTCATGTCCCTGATGTCATTGCATTATCTGGGCTTTGGGTTCAGGTATCATTCTTACCAAAATGAAACCGGGAAGAGTTTTGATAAGGCATGTTTGAGATCCAGCTCCTCCTCAAGAGGGATCCAGACAGCTGATGCAGATGCTGTGGAACAGATCAGTTAATGCATATCACATTAGATCCTCTTTGATCAATTAGAATTCTCCCGGTTGTTTTTTGATCCCTGTTCATTCCTTTCAGATGTCATTTGGAACGCAAGGTCGCGAGGATGTAAAGGGTTGTTATTGGCTTCTTTGCGTCTTAGCGCCCTTGCGTAGATAAAAAATTGAATAGATCGACCAAAAAAGAGGTTTATCGGGATCCTCTAAAGAATGTAAAGATATGCAATTCATTTTTCCTGCAGGGGGTCGTGAGATTAAATTCTTAAATGTTCAGATAGAATTTATGCTGTATGCCATATCCAGTAGTGCATCTGATGTTCTTCGTGTTCTGCTTATCTTCATCGGCACTGTACGGTTTTGTGAATACTGCGCGGTCGGAGGGCGTACATTGGACCGATTGGTGGCATTTGATATTGTTGCTTATGCTCGGCGGTTTTTTCTCATTGCTTCCGGATATACCGGCTGTGTGGAACTACTTGCTGTATGGCACCCTGTCCCACACCATGGCCGGTCCTGTGCCTACACATTCCTTAATGTTCTGCAGCCTTGCGTTCTTCAGTGCAGCCCTTCTAGGCCAGCTGCTGTACAGGCACCGGGGTAAAGCTGTGGCGCTGGGGGTATTTGCCTGGGCTGCATCTCTTTCGCATCTGCTGCTGGACGATGTGGCCGGTGGTGCTATAACGTATTTCTATCCCCTGGACAACAGGGCGATGAACCTGTTCTCCTATGTGGACGTTGACCTTGCAGAGGTTAATTTCATGTACTATAACCTTGCAGGCATGGTCACTGTCCTTTTCATATCATCTGTACTGCTGATGACAATATGGTCCCTGAACTACCTGGGCTTTGGGTATAAGTACCAGCCTCTTGGAACAAGGAGCGCTGACGGAGAAAAGAATAATGGAAAATCTGTTGTAGCGTCTGGCCATTCTTCAGAGGAGGGGCATGCAGCAGACACTTAGAACAAAATAGAAGTGATCGTTCTGTGGACTACACTTGATCATTTTTGCGGATATTGTTCGTTTAGAATAGAACTGACCGATAGAATTATAAAATATTTTAGCAATATATAGATATATGCCCTATCCTCCTGGACATCTGATATTCTTCGTATTGCTGCTGTTCCCGGTAGCACTGTATGGTTTTGCAAAGGCTTTCCGCCAGGGCAAGCTACAGCGCAGTGACTGGTGGTATTTCCTGGCGTTGCTGGCCATAGGCAGCTTTTTCTCGCTGTTCCCGGATATATCGGCGGTCTTCAACCTGATCCTGTACGGGGCCCGTGGCGATCACTGTACTCTCGGGCCCGTTCCCACGCATTCAGTACTGTTCGCCAGCATTGCCTTTATTGGCGGCGTCGTTCCAGGCATGGTGATGTACAGACAGCGGAACAAAGCCCTGGCCGTGGGAGTATTTGCAGCGGCTGCATCGCTCTTCCATCTGATCCTGGACGACATTGACGGAGGTATCATCACGTACCTGTATCCGCTTTACAACCAGCCTTTCAGCCTCTTCCCGCTGCTGAGCGCGGGTCCTTCAGAACTGGGTATCCTGTACTCTGGCTTTACGACCATTGTGGGTGGGCTCTCCATCGTTCTCGTGGTACTCATGGCTTTCCTGTCCCTGAGATACCTGGGCTTCGGGTTCAGGTATGACCCTTTTAAGCGTGAGGATTAAAAACTACACAGGGATCGATACATGTCAACCAGTGTTCGAGAATTCCGGATGGCCCTCTAACAAACAGATGAAAAGCATTGAATCAATGCCCATCTTCTCAGATCCTTCAATCGGCAGCATCGCAATTCCATGAATTCCTTTCAGTCTTCAGATATTCTTCTGTATCTGTGTTTTTCCATACTTTCTTATGGAGTCCTCTCAGACGGTCCTTATAACTGCCTGTCTTTTTGAGCTTATCAATGACCTCCTGCTTTATAGGTAGCTCGTCAACAGGGTGCCAATCGATAGCTTCGCAAAATGCTGCATCGTTTTCTGAAATGCTTTTTTCCCGGAGATATGTTTCAAGTATCCTGCGTTTTCTTATTCCATCCTGCACGACCTTTGACCATCTGACCCAGGACAAAACCTGGACCTTACTGTAAATTTCGTCATCAAGGGGAATTGTAAGAGTGGACATTAATTGTCACAGCTCCTTTCGAACTTTTCCAGCATGCGCACTTTCTTTTCAATGCATTCCTTCGCAACCTGAGCCCAGTTTATATCAGGGAAGGCATCGATCTCCTTTTTAAGTTCGTCCGGAAGAGAAACAGTAAATCTTTTCATAATATCACCAATTACATAGAATTATGCATTTGCATGCATTTCTATTTTATCCGGTGGAGTAAGAAGACCACCGTTTTCAAACGGTGGATGAATTACGTCCATTCTACAAAACAAGGTCCTCACATAACTTAACACTAACTATAAATAGTGTTAAAACAATTTACTGTTTGTATGTTAAAAGCCTATAAGTATAGGATATATCCTGCAAAGGAGCAGGAAGAATCGTTCTTCCAACATTTCGGTGCATGTAGGTTTGTCTATAATTGGGCTTTAGAAAATAAAATCAAGTCATATGAGCAAAATGGTAAATCCGTATCAAGATTCACCTTGAATAAAATGATGACTGAATTGAAGGAAGAACATACATGGTTAAAGAATGTAAATTCACAATCATTACAAGGTGCTACTCTTAGTCTTGAAACTGCGTTTACCAAGTTTTTTAGAGAAAAAAAGGGATTCCCTAATTTTAAATCTAAGAAAAATCCAGTACAATCTTTTTCAGTACCTCAATTCTACGAAGTGGATTTTGATAAAAATAAAGTAAAGCTTCCTAAGATTGGATGGATAAAAACAAAACTACATCGTAAATTTAAGGGTATTGAAAAGACCGCTACATTATCCAGAACGCCAACTGGAAAATACTACATTAGTATTCTTGTAGATGATGAACAGGAAACACCTGTTAAAAGTCTGTTCAATGAAAAGGTAACTGTTGGTATCGATATTGGAATCAAGGACTTTGCTATACTTTCCAATGGTGAAAAAATAGATAATCCGAAATATCTTAAAACCTCTATACAACGCCTTAATGTCCTTCAAAGAAGGATGAGTCGAAAGCAAAAAGGTTCAAGGAACAGGGCAAAGGCCAGAACTGCAGTATCCAAACTTCATGAAAGAATAAGCAACCAGAGAAATGATTTTCAACATAAATTATCCTCTAAGCTGATAGGCGAGAATCAAGCGTTAGCATTGGAAACTTTGAACGTTAGCGGTATGTTGAAAAATCATTGCCTTGCATTACACATAGCAGATGCTTCTTGGAATTCTTTTGTAACCAAACTGGAATATAAGGCAGAATGGTTTGGAAAAACAATTTTACGCATAGGACGGTTTGAACCGTCAACTAAAATCTGTAATGTGTGTGGATATTACAATAAGAACTTAACACTTGCAGATAGAGAATGGCAATGTCCTGATTGTAAAACCAATCATGACAGGGATATTAATGCCGCTATTAATATCAAAAAGTTTGCTCTTAATAAGCAAAACCTAATCAGAATATAACACCGTAGGAACTACGGAAAGAGCCTATGGACTTACTGGCAATGGCCAGGAGTATGAAGTAGGAAGCCACCCTATTCATAGGGTGGTAGTTCACGACTTAGTATCATTTCTTCCCATACTCACCACAACACAGAACAGCAAAACACGCGACTTAAGTCCGAGCAGGTGCGTGCGGCAGCCGCGACAAAGATCATGACCGTTAACTAAAGTGTTTTTCAAAATTCTCTTCTGTTCTTGTTCAGGGTTAACGATTTAAACTTTGTCTGTGAGTAATAATTATGGATGCCCTTGGGATATTGAGAGAACATGAGCATGTGATAACAGAGCGTTTTGGTGTAAAAAAAGTGGGCGTTTTTGGTTCTTTTGCAAAAGGAGAGGAACGCATAGATAGCGATATTGATATCCTTGTGGAATTCAAAGAAGGCCAAAAGACCTTTGGCAATTATATGGAACTCAAGTTCTATCTTGAAGGGCTCTTTGGAAGAGAAGTGGACCTTGTAATTGAGACTGCCATAAAGCCACGGTTAAGAGAGCAGATCTTAAAAGAGGCTGTTTATGCCTAGAGATCAACTTGTCTTCTTTGCAGATATGCTTGCTGCAATTGAGAAAATTCAAAGGTATTTAGAGAACATCACTCTTGAAGATTTTCTGGAAGACGAGATGCGGATCGATGCGGTTGTCCGCAACCTTGAGATAATTGGTGAAGCTGCAGGCAATATCCCTCCCGAGGCCAGAAGTAAATGCTCCCATATCCCCTGGAAAAGGATAGTGGGATTGAGAAACATTCTTATATACGAATATTTTGGCATCGACATGGACATAGTATGGGATATAATCGAGAACTATCTCCCGGATCTGGAAGTAGAGACAAGGAGAGTTCTGGAGAATGAGAGATCCTGTTAGTTGACGATCTTCAGAAGCTGTTTGGCAGTAGGGAGTGGCTTACTTTAAGTTAGTGGAGTTTTCTCTCACCTCGATGAAAATGGGGGTCGGTACTATTTTAGCATTCAATAGCTGCAATAAGTATAGCAAACTACTTTTGGGAGCAGTCACAAAAGTTCTTGTTCAGCTGTAACAGGTAACGTATGGATGGTCTATTTTCCTCAGTAGTTCCAGTGCCGGTACGTGATCTTTTTCCTGTCTTCGAAGAGCTGTAACGATCACTGAACTATCAAGGCAAATATGCATGTGATCACCATTTTTCTCTCTGGGAGCGTATCTCTTCAACAGAAGAAGTATCTTACCATAGGTCGGATACTTCCAGTGAAAGCTCCATGAGGTCATCCCAGGCTTTTTAAGATGCTTTTTTATCTACATGCATGATGGTGATCATTTTTCTCATCTGAGAAAGTTCATGGGATATTTGATCAAGGCGTCTTACAAGTAAATCTTCGTCCTCCATGAATATCTGCTCCCTTTGATCTTACTTTCTGTATATGAGTTGTATTATTCATATGATTAGTTCCTTTTATCCTATCTTTGCGCCTTAGCTTCCTTGCATTGATAATGTATTGTGCATATTTTTTACAGGGAACTGGTTTTTAACGCAAAGGCGTAAGGTCGCGAGGACTCAAATGTTTTGTTTTCATCTTAATGCCTTTGTGTTGAGGAAAAATTGTGTACATACGTACTGGAACACATTTGAAACGCAAAGGTGCAAGGTCGCAAAGGTTGTTATTACCTTCTTTGAGCTTTAGCGTCTGAGTGTCCTTGCATTGATACCATATTATGTATGTCTCCTATTGTAACTCATGTTTAACGCAAAGCTGCAAGGACTCAAAGTGTTTTTTCATCTAAACTCCTTTGCGTTGATAAAAAAAATGTGTACATGCGTACTACAACACATTTGAAACTCAAAGTCGCAAGGTCGCCAAGGGTTGTTTTTATCTTTGAGCCTTTGTCTTAGCTTCCTTGCATTGGTCGTGATCAGTGCACACTTTTATTCTTCGTTTTTCTTTACTTTAGCGGCACCATACTTGGTTAAGGTTTCAGCTATCTCCATACCTTCGACAAAATCTTCAAACTGCATGTTATCTTTTATGTGGTATCTTTCAAGCAGGTCGTTTACCTCATAGATACTGATCTCAAGCATTTCTCCCAGTTTACCTTTGCTGATCCTGCCCTTTGCATATTCTTCCACAAGATAACGTTCAGCTCCTTCCCACAACATTTGCCTGAGGATGGATTCCCTGTCAAGGTGCTGTTCGCGCGCACGCTTATCAAGTATATTTCCGATCGTAGGGGGAATCTCTATTGTGATGCTCATTCTGAACCCTCTATTTTGGTCTTTGCGTAGAAATAATGTTCCTCTTTGATCATAGGCCTTAAAGCTACAAGGAACTTCAGCCCTTTATCTTATCTATCAACCCGTTATTTATTCCCATCGTGAGAATACCTGCTACCGGGATACATGGTACTTTGTCCATTGCTTTCATAATTCTTAAAAATACAGCATCATCAGAAACTATCACTTCAACATCGTTTTCCATACAATATGTTATGATGCTTATCTCCCCTCTTCCTAGATATGAACCTTCGTAGATCGATGTTTTATCTTTGACCGGCACAACTTCTATCTTTCCTTCAGAAACAAGCCTTTCCATTTGTATTGCATCAGGATAGTTCCTCTTAAGCCCGGAGATCACATGTTCATCATAGACAACATCGGTTATAGCAATTTCAAATCCGGATGCCAATATCTCTATCAAGCCTGTTTTTGTCAACTTGATCGAAGCATCAGCATCCAGCATGATCCTCATTTTATCCTTTTCCAGCACGGATCACCTCCTCCATTGAGAACTATCTAATATCCATTGTACTTTTCATCACTGCAGCATATAAGATTACTCCATGTATGTGCCTGATTTTTTACTGGAAACAGGTTTTTAACGCAATGTCACGAGGACTCAAAAGTTTTGTTTTCATCTTAACTCCTTTGCGTTGATACAAAAAATATGTACATACGTACTGGAACACATTTGAAACGCAAAGTCGCAAAGACGCAAAGGGAAGAACTGCTGGAAGGGATCGAAAGAAAAGCCGGGATCAGAGAGATAATGGTGATAACCGGCGCAAGAAGGACAGGCAAATCGACGATCATTCTCCAGTACCTGAAGGACAAAATAGATGCGGGGATACCCAAAAAGAATATCCTCATAGTGAATTTTGAAGATCCCCGCCTCAGGGGTCTGAACCTTGAACTGCTGAACCGGATATATGAGATATACCTGACGGAAATAGAAACAACTTCCGGGGAACAGTACGTGGTCCTTGATGAAGTGCAGGTGATAGACGGCTTCGAGAAATTCGCACGATATCTGCAGGAGAACCGCCGGATAAATGTATTGGTGACAGGTTCGAGTTCAAAGCTGTTAAGTTCGGAGTATGCGACGGTGCTTGCAGGTCGCCATATGGATGCTGAAGTGTTTCCTCTTGATTTTAAAGAATACCTGAAGTTCCGGGGACTGAATATAAAGACGTCCCTTGACATGATGGCAGAGCGCCACTCAATAAAAAAAGAGCTAAGGGAATATGTCGGCACCGGAGGTTTTCCGAAGGTCGTACTCGAGACGGAGGAAAGGAACAAAAAAGATCTTCTGTACACGTATTACAGAGACATCCTGATAAAGGATGTCACTGTCAGGTACAACATAAAGGACATACAGAAACTTGAAGAGCTCGCAAAATACTATATGGCGAACATATCCTCTACGAATTCGTACAACCGGATCAAGAACATCCTTGGCATAAGCCTTGACACGGTGGAGCGTTACTCTTCATACCTTGAAAGCACCTACATGCTATTTTTTATAAAGAAGTTCTCTTATTCTCTGAAAGAGCAGGTGCTCAATCCCAGGAAAGTATATGCTCTGGACACCGGCCTGAGAAATACGGTTTCCTTCGCTTTCTCGGAGGATAGTGGCAGGCTTGTTGAAAATGTGGTGTTCATGCATCTGAGAGAGAATATCCGGGTATCTATTACTGGAAAAATGATCGACAGAAAGAGGTAGATTTCATTATCAGTGAAAAGAACAGGGTGACCCGTGCAATACAGGTCTGCTGGGATATGAGCAGTGAAAGTACAAGAAAGAGAGAAGTCGAAGGCCTTGTGGCAGCCATGGAAACCTTTAGCCTGAAAGAAGGTCTCATACTCACCGATGACACCGAGGATGAAATAGAGGTGGGTGATAAAAAAATAATTGTAAGGCCTGTCTGGAAGTGGCTGCTGGACTGAAGCTTTGTCGTTTGTCTTTCATCGGTATTTCAACAGGCTTCGGAATATATCTGCAGTGGCAGGCGGAGGGGATGAGATGGCATGATGCAAAACGCATAACCAACACATCGCCGCAGGCGGCACGTTCCATGAAAAATACACCAACCTGAAGCGTTGCATTTAAAGAGCTTTTTTTGAATGGATCAGTAGTTGACGAGTAGATATTTATGGTATACTCACATGTACCTTGGTATATGCATGCGACTACGATAAAAGTCGATCCAAAGCTGAAAAGCAGCCTTGATAATTTGAAACTCCACCCAAGGGAATCATATAATGATGTCATAGCCCGTCTGCTGAACATGGCATATGATGAGGAGCCTT
>JAHFZE010000152.1 GCA_020854785.1 Methanomethylovorans sp. | reverse complement strand
TTACTGCCAATGACAGAATCGGATACATAGCCATGAGATCCAATACGTACGTCGTTCATTATTATACTGTTGCGGATATTCGTGAAAGCACCCATTGATACATTGTTCCCGATCGATGTGGATGGCAATATAACAGCATTCGGTCCTATATCACAATTATCCCCGATCATAACAGGTCCTACTATATAGCATCCCGATCTGACGATGGTATTCTTGCCGATGGATACATTGCCTTTAATATAAGCTCCATCTTCCACCGCAGCGGATGGAATATGCTTTTCTATCTTACCAAGAGTAACAGAATTAAGCCTCAGGAGATCCCATGCATAAACTGCATCCAGCCACCATGATCTTGTAGTCGCCATGGATACTTCTGTTCCACTCTCGATCATCTTCTGGAGAGTATCGGTTATGGCATACTCACCTTTCGGAGAAAGAGGAGTTTGTCCAATATAATCGAATATCCTGGAACTGAAATGATATATCCCCGTATTTACCAGGTGGCTGACTTCAGAAACCGGATTTTCCAGGATCTCCAATACCTTGTTACCTTCTGCCCTCACAACACCATATCCGCTCACATGTTCGGTCTTGACGGCAAGTATCGTTGCATCTCCGCGTTTTGATTGAATAAGGTCACTGATCACTTTTGGTTCAATGAAGTTATCACCGTTAAGAGCAAGGAATTCATGTTCGTCGACAAGCACGCTTCGTGCCTGTTCTATAGCGTGCGCTGTACCAAGTTGTGTCTTTTGTTCAACATACTGGATGTTTACCCCGAAATCCAAGCCATCTTTAAAGTAGTTCATTATGCGCTCTTTCTCATAACCAACTATCAACAAGATATCCTTGATGTCATTTTGTTCAAGGGAACGGATAACGTGTTCAAGAATAGGCCTGTCAGCAACAGGCAACATGACCTTTGAACGGGTAAGAGTAAGGGGACGGCATCGTAGGCCTTCACCCGCTGCAAGAATGACCGCTTTCATGCAGTATAGTGAGCACTATAACAATTTATATTTTACCTTTGCCTTTATATTAAGACTTTTATATTTTTTTGCTTATACTAACTTGTTTGAACTGTATTCAAGTCCAGGCACATAGCAAGATAGAGAACAGAATCATTAAAACCTCGTGCTCTTGAAGAGATACAAATAAAATAAGACACCGACAGGCACGAGCCTATCGGAATAAATGAGCTTTTTATCTTGTGATAAGCATTTCTGCCGTTTCAGGCTTGTATTTCCAGTCAGCTGGAAGCACCTTATTGGCCTGGTAGTACTTCACAAGTCTTCTGATCTTGGATTCAACATTGTGCAAGGAACGGATATTGTGATTGTCCGAATGATTTGCAGCTACGTGCTTTCTCATGCCTATTGCCTTTACAACAAGATTGTACAGGTCTTCGGGTACTGGTGGCTTCTGATCATTTTCCTTAAGGATGGCAGTGATCTTCTTTCCTGTAGCAAGCTTGACATCCGGCATTCCATATTTGTCCCTGAGGACCATACCAATAAGGCTTGTACTCATACCCTGCTTCCACATTTCCAGCACAACTTTTGTAATTTCGTCTGTGCTCATGGTGCACCATGCAGGGGCTTCAGAGCGCATTGGCCTTTTAGAACCGGATTGACCTTTTCTCCGGGTATGCATTTTTGCCATTGAATTCCTCCTAATAATCGTAAATAAAGTATCTGATGTAAATCACGTAAATTTTATTGATCTCAATAAAGGCTATTTGAACATTATGGAGATATAGCCTATAATTGTCCTTGGCGAGGCGAGGTAAATGAAACAGCATAGCATATAAAATTTGTGATAGGGACCTTACCATATCACAAGGGTAACTTCGGCTGTCGGTGGTCTCATATGCATGTATATAGAATGTAATTGTTTATCTCGAAGCCCAAGCAAAGTAATGCTGTCATTCGTTTGCATCATAGCCTGCACCGTGCTGTTGATCTCCCCGGACATAGCATCTGAAATATAAGAATATATATCACTTGTATGCCTTTCCTGAAGTTTGCTTGCAGCCAGGTTCACATTTGCTTCGGTAAGCATTGTGATGTTTGTTGAATTCACACACATGCTTGCTGTAAAATTTGCCGCGTTGATCAATATATCAGTAGCTATAGCCTTTTCAATGACTGATCCATCAGCAGGTGTCCCCATCAAGGAAGCACCCATTGCTACAAAATTAACCCGTCCATTACTTATTTTTTGGAGGGAGTCTTCAGGATAACACACCCCTACGATCGAAGCAGAAGCACTCGAAGCTGCGAGGTATATGCACTCATCGAACATGGAACGCAACTCATACTCTTTATTAGAAGAATTGACCGCAAGACCAAATCTAAGATCATCTGCAGGAGATGATATAGATGTTAAGCTCACGGAACGACTATAAGGCACGGATATTAGTGCACCCTGCCTGAAGGACTGTTCCGGAGGAAAGTCACCCACTGTGAGCTGAGCCGATGGCCCACATCCTGGAACAGGCTGCCAGGTGGCCTCCAGCCTGTAATTGTATCTGCCGCCTATTCTTCTGTCCAGATGTTCCTCAAGTATGTTTTCTGTAGCTTCTGAATATACGTCGCTGAACGGGTGTAGATAACAGTACGTTCCATTTGCTTCAGTACGCAATGAGAACAACATGCCTTCTGCTATCAGGTCACCAAAGGTCCTGGAAGTATGTTCCCTTTTAAATATCATATTGTTCTGATCGAGGCGCATTGTGCTTTCATCAGGTATGGTAATATTTTCTGAGAATGCAGATGGTGCCACTATGTACTCAAAATACTCTACCCTGCTATCCAGAAAGGATTGCAGCAACTGCCCATCGTACCTGTATGTTGCAACATCCTGCATAGCCCCACTATACCCTGAAGAAAGCATAACAGGCATCAACACTACTGTTGAAAGGGACACCATTAAAAGGAACACCATTACATCAATGGTAGAAGAAATTGCACTGCTGTCGGGCATCATTTGCCTGTGTGCCGAGTTGTTAGACTGCATTGCTTGACACAACATATTAAATATCCCACCTCTCTTTGAACAATTTCACAGTCAGTGTGCCAGGAACCTGCTGCATCGGATTGAGCTCCAGTGTAACAGGTATGGAAGCAGCTATATGGCCCACGGAAGGAGAAGCTGACAAAGTCCTACTGATGTGCCAGATGTGTTCACCATCCTCGGTAGAAATGTCAACCTGGAAATTAACATTTGAAGAGAAACTATCAAAGAACAGGCTCAAAGTCCGGGGGTCAGTTTGTGTACCACTCAGCTTATCTAGTTTTTCAGCAGACATGAGGTCCTGCCTGCTACCCTGAAGCATCTGGGAACGGGCAATGCTCTGTGCTATCAGGGAAGCCTGTTCATAGTTCTCCAGTGCGAAAGCACTGTCCTGTTGTGCAATGTATGTTTTAGATACCACACAAGCAAAAACCACAAAACCTAACACCAATAATGCCGTAGCGAAGATGTCGTTCTGCGGTTCAAGTATAGCCCTGTCGTCATTGATAAACCAGTACATATCCTATCTTTTCCACATTTATATCATCAGCAAAATATATAAATGTTTTATGGATGTAGAACTGTTCACTGGCATCAAAACTTACCTCATTTGCCCTTGAGGCCAAGAATCCAATTATATCCTTATGCTCTGCACTAATGGGTTCCATAATAGTACCATTAGTACCATATTCTGATCTAAGGTCATTGTACAGGATGGAAGGTGGATAAGGATATACTCTGAAAGCAGGGGTTCTTGCGGAGATCATCGATCGTCCATCAATATTCGTATCAATGGCCACGTATTCAGAGGATATTGAAATTTCAAATTGCTGTCCCTGGAGATAGGAAAGATGCTCTGCATTGAACTTATAGGTGATATTTGATTCATAGGGACTGCTTCCAACCTTGTCTATATTGGATAACAGCTCTGTAGAAAGCATATCCAGTTCCTTCTGACGGTCCATGTGCTCCATACTCACTGCAAAATGATATACAGCAGCAATGACCACCACACTTGCAAGTATAAGCGCCGTTTTTGAAAGAACGAAATCCACCCATGCCCTTTCATCATGGAGGAAAACTGACATAGCCCTCATTTTAATTCCTTGATAAAAATTATACCATTTACTCATATATTCTTACAAAAAGCATCCCATCTGAGGGGTCTATAACGGTTTCCATGAATAAGCGATGTTCACCCGGGCCAAGAACGGCCACACCGTCCATTAGCTTATTACTGTAGGCTGCCCTGGACTCCCATATTATGTGCTTTCCATCATATTCCAGAAAATAGTTCTTTGCATCAAGAGGCCATGATGACTCACATCCAGGCATGGACCCCAGAACCACCTGGCACCCTGCTGGCACATTCACTTCCATTGTAAAGTTGCTGCCCGGGCCACCCGAATACAAAAGTGACGCCGTGGTGTCTAGCTCGGAGATCTCTGATCCCAGAGCGCTCATCCTTATGTGAGCCAGAAAACCTGAAGTTGCCGTGGCCAGCAGGACCATAGTAGCCATTAGCAGAATGGATGCCACAACGAACCGCATGGGTAGGGAGACCGCAGCAGTTCTATCGGCTGCCAGCACACACAAAGTCCTTGAATGCTTCAATTGCTTTCACCGGTCAGTTTCAAAATGATCTCATTGAGAGTAAGGGATTCCTGACTCCCACTTTCCATATCTTTTAAAGTCAAAAAACCCTGGGTCACTTCCTTTTCACCTAATATGAGCGCATAACGGGCACCTATATTGTTAGCATACGATAGCTGAGCCTTGAAATTCCTGTTCATGATATCCAGATACACAGGAACATACTCCCTTAGCTTGCAGGCCACCGGGATAGCATTGATGCGTGTGCTTTCCGTAGTTATCATGACAACGGTCTTTTGCACTGCAGGCTCAATGTCATATATCTCCATGACCCTGTCAAAACCCAGGCCAAAACCGGTAGATGGAACGTCGCCTCCTCCAAAAAGCTGGATCAGTTTATATGAACCGCCACCACATACCTGTTTCTGTGCACCGAGACCCTCGGCATATATCTCAAAGACCATACCTGTATAGTAATCAAGACCCCTGGCAATACCGAAATCAATGGTATGATCTATTCCATATGCATCTAAAAGGGTAAGTATCTGCTGGAAAGCATCTATTTCAGGAATTGGGCCAAGCAGATCGCAGGCATTGGAAACAGCTTCACTGCCCGTAAGAGAAATGAGCCCAAGGAGTTTCATGCGCAGATCGATCGGTGCATTGATCTCTTCAAGGTAATCGTCCAATCCCTTATCATCTTTCTTGTCTACAAGACGCATGATCTTACCTTGCTGTTCAACTTCCAGAGAACTCAATACATGACGTATGATCCCCAGATAGCCTACATGCAGATCACCTTTGATCCCGGCAACCTCGAGCATGGAAGTTGCCAGGGCTATGACCTCTGCATCTGCATCGGGTCCCTCGGAACCGATCAGTTCCACACCGAACTGCCAGAACTCTCTGAACCTGCCTTTCTGAGGTCTTTCATATCTGAAACAATTTTCGAAATAGAACAGCTTCAATGGACGTGGCATGGCCTGCATTTCATTTACGAACATCCTCATCACAGGTGCCGTGAGTTCAGGCCGCAAGGTCATCTCACGATCCCCTTTGTCCGTGAAATTGTAAAGTTCACCTACCACACCTTCACCTGATTTCAGTGTAAAAAGCTCCAGGTGCTCAAAAGTAGGTGTTACTATCTCTTGATAACCCCATCTGTCAACTACCTGCCTTAGCCGCTTTTCCAGATGTCTTCTGCGAGCCATTTCTTGCGGAAGGAAATCCCTTGTTCCTCTTGGTCTTTGTATCGTCATCGGATCAACCTGATGTATTAGAGAGATAAGCATGTGAAGTTTGGATCTCAACGGATCTAGTTTGGAGGTTAGTATTTATACAGTATATTTTACTGTTTCGATTAGTCACACTCAAGGACATTGAGAGGAAAACCAAAAATGATAAATAGAATTATAGATATGTACATCATTGTACAACGTAATACATTTACTTGAGGCTTACCATGGAACATACAAAGATACTACTTGATGAAAACGAGATGCCTACTCATTGGTATAATATACTGGCAGATTTTCCCGAGCCACTTGCACCTCCGCTTAACCCTGCGACCAGGGAACCCATCAAACCCTCGGAACTTGAGCCCATATTCGCGAAAGAACTGATCAAACAGGAAATGAGCCCGGAGAGATATATCGATATCCCGCAGGAAATACTTGAGATATACAAACTCTGGAGACCATCACCCTTGCACAGGGCGCACAGACTTGAAAAAGTGCTTGGCACACCTGCTAAGATATACTACAAGAATGAAAGTGTGAGCCCCGCGGGCAGCCACAAACCAAATACAGCCATTGCCCAGACGTACTACAATATGAAAGAGGGTACCGAAAGGATCACAACTGAGACGGGTGCCGGTCAATGGGGCAGCGCATTATCCCTTTCATGTAATTATTTTGGCATAGAGTGTAAAGTTTTCATGGTAAGCTCCAGCTTCTACCAGAAACCATACAGAAAATCCCTGATCAACCTCTGGGGTGCGAACGTTGTTCCTTCTCCAAGTCCAGAGACACAGTTCGGAAGGATGATCCGTGAGAAATATCCTGACACCAGCGGAAGTCTGGGCATAGCCATCAGTGAGGCTATAGAAGTTGCAGCCCTTAACGACAACACCAAATACGCTCTGGGCAGTGTCCTTAACCACACATGCCTCCATCAGACGATCGTTGGGCTTGAGACACAAAAACAGTTCTCTAAGACTGAAGACTATCCTGATATCGTTATCGGATGTTGTGGTGGGGGAAGCAACCTGGCGGGTGTAAGTCTGCCTTTCATAAGAGACAACATCGCCGGTAAAACAGATACAAGGATCATAGCAGTAGAACCATCGGCATGCCCCAGCCTTACAGAAGGCAGGTTCGATTATGACTTTGGGGATATGGCACAGATGACACCACTGCTTAAGATGTACACTCTTGGCTCTGAGTTCATACCCCCTGCTATTCACGCAGGCGGTCTCAGATATCATGGAGCTTCACCGATAGTCAGTAAACTGGTGGCAGATGGCATGATGGAAGCAAGGTCCTATCACCAGGTAGAGATCTTCGATGCAGCTGTTACCTTTGCACGCAGTGAAGGAATAGCACCTGCCCCTGAATCAGCCCATGCGATAAAATGTGCGATAGATGAAGCGCTCAAATGCAAGGAAACAGGTGAAGAGAAAACCATACTGTTCAACCTCAGCGGTCATGGACACTTCGACATGGCATCTTATGACATGTATTTCAGCGGTAAGCTGACCAACGAATAAACCCATAACAGAAAAATGACCTGCCATATTGGCAGGCCATACTTTTTTCAGAGATCGGCTTTTTCAGGGACTGTATCATTACCTAATTTTCCTGCACGACATTAAAAGAAGGACTTTCATGAGTTTCATTCTTAAGCCTTGCATTTTGGTCCATGTCTTTCTTGTACACGATAGTACGATATGGGAATGGTATTTCCACGCCGTCTGCATCGAATCGCTTCTTAATGGATTCCCTTATTTCACACCCTGTGGTGAAGCACAATTTACGATCAGCACACCAGAATAAAAGACGCATGTTAACAGCATGGTCGCCTAGTTCGGTTACCAGCACCTGGATGACTTCATCTTTCTGGATAGTTGGATCGTATTTCACAAGTTCTACATGTGTCATGACATTAACATGCTTTCTTGCTTCCTCTATCATGATCTTACGCGCCAGATCGATATCTGAGTCGTAGCTTATACCTATTTCAACCGGCCAGTTAACCGTGGGGTCCTCTATGGACCAGTTGATTATAGCTTCATCCCCAATGATACTGTTAGGAATTATCACACGTCTATTGTCCCATGTCCTTAGAACAGTATGGCGAAGGGTGATATCTGTGATCTTGCCGTACTCGTTCATCACATTCACCCTGTCTCCGACCCTGAATGGCCGGAATACAGCAAGAGAAATACCTGCTATAATGTTACCAAGTGTGCTCTGAGCTGCAAGACCCACAACGATACCTGCAAAACCTGCTCCTGCCAGCAGAGCAAGTGAAACCTTCTCCAGGAAAGGAATACTGGAGATCACAATGACCAAGCCTATCAAATAGACGACTGCCACACTGATGTGT
>JAHFZE010000322.1 GCA_020854785.1 Methanomethylovorans sp. | reverse complement strand
CTTGTTGTAACAAAGGTCGAACACTGGATCTCCTGCTTTAAGGGTTTCTTCAACTAATCCGTTCAACCCATCCTCGAGCAAACGGCTGATGGAAGGAAGAAGCATGATGTGATATCGTTCTACAATATCATTGAAGTCTTCGAATGTCGAGGAGTCGGGTACCGTAGGACCGGAGGCAACTACATCCAGAGGATCGCCTACCACATCAGAAAGCACAAGGCTAATAGATTGTGCAGGAGAAGCCATTCTAGCAAGACCTCCACCCTTTACCGTGGACAGGTGTTTTCTTACAGTATTGATCTCTTTTATCGTTGCCCCTGAGGTAAGCAAAGTTTCATGGAGCTTGGCAAACTCCTTGAAAGATACATCCTTACGAGGAAGGGCTAACAGAGAAGAGCCGCCACCAGAGATCAGGAAAATGACGAGATCATCTTTTTCGGTCCTGGATAAGAGTTCCTTTACCATCTGACCTGCTTTGAGGCTGTTCTCGTCAGGGAGGGGATGCGCTGCCTCATATACCTCGATATATTCAAGTTTGGTCCCAAGCCCGTATTTAGTGATCGCCATACCCTTAAGAGGCAGATCATGAAGGATTTCTTCGAGAGCCTTTGACATGGGCACCGAGGCTTTTCCAAAAGCTACTACATATATGTTTTGGAACTTGTCCAGATCATATGAACGGTTACCTACCTGTAATGTGTTCTCATCTCTTGCCAATGCCCTTTTGACAGCAACAGAAGGCTCCACAGCCTCTATGGCACTTTTAAGGATCTCAGCTGCATCTTTTTTTAGACCATTGTGCATAACTATTCACTCAAGAAACTCTGTCCTTATTCATTACCTGCCAGCTTTTTGCCATGACTTCCTTTTGTCTGACATTGAACCTGCATATACACAATAAAGTTCGATTTACATGGACAACTGCAAGCCATAGGCCATTATATCGCTACTACAGGAAACTGTGCCAGAACAACACTTGTTCCATCTACTTAAATCTTCTCAATTTATCCGGCTATATAGTTTTCCAATAACAGGTATATGCCGGATATAAGACATAAGTCTACAGTTCACAAAGCCTGCACACAGAGCTTTCACATGCCTTATTACTGAACTTCCATTTCAGACCCCATGCTTTGATGTCGCGTATTATTGACATAAAATCCTCTCCACTGGCAGTGAGAGAATACTCACAGCGAACCGGAAGTATAGAATCATCGATGATCTTCTGTATCAATCCCTGCTCTTCCAGTTCCTTTAACCTGGCAGAAAGGGTCTTCGGAGTGATATCCTTCAACTTGCGCTTAAGTTCATTGAAACCTTTTTCCCCCTTTTCACCTTTATGAAGTTCAAATAAGATGTAGAGGGACCATTTTTTGCCAATGATGTCCACTGTTTTGTAAACGGTGCAATCCTTCATGGTATCCATATAGAAACTACAAAGTATATAAGCTAATATCCTATTTATACTTAATATCATAAAGATACCAAGCAGATCGGAAAATGGCCGGGCAACCTGCTAACCCATTAAAATGAGTGATATATCATGCAATTCTTAAGCAAAACCCCTTCCGGAGAAATACTTACAACATCCGGGCTGGTAAACTACCAGGAAGAAGCAGTTGTCAGCCGCACTCTCTCACAAACAAAAAATGGTACAGTAACTGTTTTTGCTTTCGACGAAGGACAGGGATTGAGCGAGCATACTGCCCCTTTTGACGCACTGGCATTCCTGCTGGAAGGAGAAGCCCAGGTAAAAATCCAGGAAAAAGAACATATGATCAAAGCAGGAGAAATGATCATAATGCCTGCGAACCAGCCCCACAGCCTGATGGCTTTAAAAAAGTTTAAAATGCTGTTGGTTATGTTGCGCTCCTGAGGTAAAAGATGACGGATGATCAAACAAAGAAGATAGCATTAATAAGATGTGACATCGTTTCAGAAGCTTGTCCAGGTGTCGGTTGCTTCATGGCATTCAATAACAGAAAGGAACACTTCAAAGGATACGGAACTAACACTGAGATGGTGGCTTTCTTTACCTGCGGAGGATGTTCCGGACGCAGAGTATATCGCCTGTTGAGATCCCTCGAAAGATCTAAAGTAGATGTGGTCCACCTTAGTTCATGCATGCAGATGGAGAACTATCCCAAGTGTCCCCATATAGAGGAAATAAAACGGACAGTAAGAAATGCAGGCATGGAACTGGTGGAAGGTACACATCATTAAGGAGCAATGAGTATCCATGGTAGTAAGGACGATAGTGAAAATAGATGAAGAGAAATGTAACGGCTGTGGAAAGTGCATATCACCCTGTGCAGAGGGTGCAATACAGCTTGTCAATGGCAAAGCAAAAGTGGTATCAGAGGAACTCTGTGATGGCATGGGCTTTTGTATAGGCGTATGTCCACAGGGAGCTATCTCTGTGGAGCAACGACAAACCGTTGAATTCAACAGGGAAAAAGCAGAATCACAACCTCGCAGTACGGATATATCCATAGAATGTTTCAAATGCAAAAAAGGAGAGAATGAAAGATATCTTATGCCTATGCGCTATCAGATGGAAAGTATCTGGGTGTGTACGCGCTGCCTGCCATCGCTGATCCATGGATGAGAATATGCTCAAGATAAAGATCCTCAAACCAGTAGACAACCTTTGCGATTATACGTTCAATTTCTGCTGGAACGACAGTAAACTGCAGCCTTCAGATGTGATACCTTTCCAGGAAGATACGGCCATCACATATGGGGATCTGGTGGCTGCGCTCAAAGCAGGTAAAGACTTACGTATAGATGCAAACGCAGGAAAAAGGCTCGCTTACAGTATGGGTACCGACCTTAAACATCTTGGAGGCACCGGTAAGGTAGAAACAGCAGGAAATATATTCGTCGAAGGTGACATCGGACCTGAAGCCGGAATGGGGATGGTATCCGGCAGCCTCTATGTTAAAGGCGATATAGAAGAACCCTGGGGGAACATATTGGAGGTAACTTCCGATGTCGAAGGCTATAGGAAGTTCCGTTCAATAACCGATATACTCTCTAATGGGCTTGGTCACGATACTCTGAAGAAGAATTCACTGACTGAAAATACCCTTATATTAAATGATGGCCTCCTCAGAGGGACCATTGGAGCAAGATGCAACTGGAAAGGTACGATCCTCGTAGAAGGAGATGTCTATAATGGCACTGGCGCGCTCATGCAACAGGGTACTATAGTTGTTAAAGGAGATGCAGGAATGAACACAGGTTCACACCTTGATGGGGGGACCGTAGTAGTGCACGGCAATGTTGGAGAATTCTCGGGTGCCTATATGAAAGATGGCAGATTGGCCTTTATAAAAGCAAAAGGTTATGTGGGAGCTGGCATGACAGGTGGGCACATATATTCAAAGAAAAAAGCCAGTACAAGTCCTCCAGCAGCCAAGGCAAGACTTGAAAAAAACGATATAGAATTTGTCCGCAAGAATATGGAGACCGGCCGTGTTGAATCCATGCTCTACAACAAATACGAACCTGAAAAAGAAAAAGAAAAGTTCGTTACAGTACATATGAGAGATGGGTCCATAGTAATGAGGAAGATCTGACCACCTATCATGCTTTAGGGAAAGTTGCCCAGAAAACACTGCCTCTGCCCTTTGGATTGTCAGTGACCCCCAACTGTCCTTTGTGGAGCTCAACAATTCTTTTCGCTATTGCAAGACCCAGACCAGACCCTTTTATTGCACCTTTCTCCAATCTCTTGAAACGCTCGAAAACGGCTTCTTTGAACTCGTCGGGTATACCTTCACCATCATCTGCAATACATACCTTCCATGAAAGGCCTGCATCAATTATGTCAATATCTATCCTTCCGTTCTGAGGACCATACTTGAGTGCATTGGACATGAAATTCACAAATACCTGTTCCACCAGAGGATTCACATTTGCAACAAATGGACAGGAAGAAGAAAACGACACCTGTACATTCTTTTCAGATATCTGGAATCGCATGGACTCGACCACATTGGTGATTATAGCACCAAGGTCCATCTTTTCAAGGGAAATATTGTCAATGCTGTCAAGTTTGGTGAAAGATGCTGCATCTCCTATAAGCTCCATGAGTTTCTGATTTGATCTGGATATATTCTTGAGATATTGAAGCTTCTTAACATCTGTCTCTATTTCCAGTAAAAGGTCCGAATAACTGTTAATTATCCCGGCAGGATTGATCAGATCATGCCGCAGGATGTCTGTAAATAGATCCTTCATTTCATTGGAATGCTGCAGTTCAGCCGCATATTGCTGTAATTTTTGTTCCATATTCCTGCGTTCTGAAACTTCTTGTTCGAGCAATTTGTTGTATCTATGAACGTAGATCCCATAAAATGCCAGAAGAACTACTACAATAAAAAGGTGAACTATCCACAGCCAATAG
>JAHFZE010000082.1 GCA_020854785.1 Methanomethylovorans sp. | reverse complement strand
TATAATCCGGCATTCGATGCGACACCTATGGAAAATATAACTGCTCTGATAACAGAAAAGGGAGTATATTATCCACCATTTTTGCTGGACGAATTGTTCATTTAATGGATGAATACCAGAAGGTTTTAAATGGTTGAATACAATTCAGCATAAAGCACTAATATAAATATAGCTTATTTATCATCTGGAGAAAATATGTCTAAGAAAAGTTCAAGTGGTAGCGGGTTGATGTCATCAGCCGGTCTGATGCGTTATTATGAAGCTGACAAAAAAGCAATTCATATAGACCCTAAATCTGTGTTGGTATTTGGTGTAGTTATAGGCTTTGCAGTTTTAATGCTCAATGCCATGTATGGCCTCTGGCCATAAACCCTTATTTCATTACTTTTTTCAGATACTATTTACATTATTTATGAGCGTATCTCTTTTATAGACGCAGCTATTTTCCGTGAAAGCTGGGTTTTAGGGGCCGAATTGTCAATAAGGACCCTCCCGCTCTTTTCCCACCATGATCTGGGATAGCATTTATCTTTTTCGACTTCAGGATTGAGCCCAAGTTTCAATGCAGCTTTTTCGATCTCAGTGAGTGTTGGTTCTCCAACGGAGGATCTTTTTGAGATAATACGCCCCTGACTTCTCGACCTGTTCCTGTCTATATAGGCTGGCCATATAACCAGTTTGTTCCTATCGCGCATCAACATGGGCTTTAGTTAATACTTCATCTGATTTAAAATTCCCTGATGATCCGTTTTGATGATTTACTCCTGCTTCTCAGGACTTACATCTTTCACAAAGTCAAGGGCTCCCAGGTCTTTCAGACTGCTGATGGGGGCATAACACACTATAGCTGTGCCATCTGCAGAAACCGTAAGTATGTCTATACCAAGTCCTCTTAGGGTTTCAAGGTTGATGGGATCATTTTCAAGTGTACGTATCCTTAATTTAAGATCACCTTCCTTAGTACTCAGAAGAGGGTCGGAAGTATAATAGAGGAAAGCAGCTGATCTTCCCTGAGTTTCATATATATGGGCTGTCTTGTTCAAGTGCCACCCCAGGACATGATGGGCAAAATAGGTATTTGGGTAGCCGGGATCAGTATATGCTGGAATTTCTTCCTCTTCTTTCTCGGTGCAACCACAAAGATAGATGGCTGCTATCACAATCAATGATATCATAACTCTGGTCATAATATCTATATTATAAAATCCCATGTTCCTATATTTAAGTATGTTCTCAGGCAAGTTTCAGGAAGATACATATAGTTGGTGCTTTATGCATCATAGGCATGGAAAAAACTCAGCGGACCTTGGATGTTGACCCACAGGTCAAAGCTTTCATATTGGAGCATAAAGGAGACTTCAGGTTATGCACTACATGTGGGGGACCTGCCATCGTGCCAGTTGAGATGAAAGGTCCCAAGGATTCGGACATCGTTATGCAGATAGGGTCCAATAAACTTTATATATCAAGGGTGCAGGCTCATTATCTGAGGCGCATTGAAAAGCATATGCTTGCTTATTATGAACGGTATCTGGAAAAGAAGGATCGGACCTTTCAATAATATTCTTCTTCCATTGATTCATTGATCCTTCTGAGTACATCTGCTACCAGCATCTGCACTTCGGTCGCATGCTCTGCTGGGATCTCTCCACCTTCTGTTTCGATAAGCTTCTTCATGTCCTGTACCATCTTATGTATCATGCCTATCATTTCTTCCTGCGTGATGAGGCCTGCATAGTATGCATAAAAGAAGGTAGTGCCACTGCGCTGAACTTTTTTCTTGAAAGCTGCTCTTGCATTTGAAACTTCCTGGCGGGTGTAATCATCGTCCATAAAAGGAACGAGTTCTTTAATATTGGAGCCTATCCATGTCATCTCAGATCGATTGGAAGTATCTTTGAAATCTGCGCAAAGGTGAGCTATCACCCACTCTCTTGCAGTAAGATGTGTTGTCTTTTTCAGGAACCGTGTGACCTCCAGGTACTTTTTGTTATCCATTTTCCTGAACTTCTGGTACTTCATGCCTCTTCTCCTGAAAGCTCAAATTTGTATTGCAGCCATTATAATACAATATCAATTCAAAGGACTTTAATATATTTAACTCTAATGAAGGGATGATGAAGATCTTACTACCCACCGATGGCTCTACATATTCAGAAAATGCTGCGCGCATCACTAAAAGGATAGGGAATGAGCATACCGAGTTCATTGTTCTTCATGTACTTGCAGATAAGGGCATGGGCATGAAGTCATGGCAGAAAGAGGGAGCTGATCTTATTTTATCTTCTATCGAAAAGATACTGGTAGAGATAGGTTTTGACAGTTCAAGGATAAAGAAGGTCGTAGAAGAAGGAAATGCACCTGCACAAATCGTGGATGTGGCCAATCGTTATGAGGTTGACCTTATTGTCATAGGTAACCAAGGTAAAAGTGGTCTAAAGAAAATAATGGGCTCTGTCACCGCTAAGGTGCTGGAGATCTCAGACAGGCTAATATTAGTGGTACCACCCAATTACACTTTTTCTCAGGCAGAAGAAAGCTCAACCCTTGTCCAGAAACTTCATTAATGTGTTTTTGCCTGAGATCACATCCGTCATGGAGAACACTTCAAGATTGTAGATGCCTCTGTAGTTATGGACCTCTTTCAATACTGTATAGTCTACAGTACCTTTGCCAGGGGCTAGATGCTCGTCGCCATCGTAAGTACTGGTCCACTTACCACTATTATCATGCATGTGCATGTGTATCACATGGGGTGCGATAGTTCTGACAAATGTCCGCAATTTGTCATTGTCACCGCCGCATGTAAGGTTTGCGTGCCCGATATCCAGAGTGATCTTCAGATTGTCCGAATTCACGGTTTCCACTGCAGTCACAAGTTCTTCTGCCAGGCAACAGAGGTTTGTAGAGTCTGTACCTTCTTTATTTTCAAGTCCCAGCATCACTCCGCAGTCAGCAGCTTGTGTTGCAAGTTGCTTCAGGTTGGATACCATGTTCATGAAGGAAAGATCATGGTTACCCTTGATCCTGCCAGGATGCAGGACAACTGCCTTTGAACCTAAGAGGGCTGCAAGTTCAATGGATTCTCCCATGAGCCTGAAATCCTCAGGTCCCATATTGGAAGTGTCTACACGCAGATCTTTTGGATAGGTGGGTGATTCGGCAGAGTAGGGAGCATGTATGGAGGTCATGAGGTCCAAAGTGGAGAGCTCATCTAGAATAGTTGCCAGTACATCACGGTCCAGCCTTGGACCCTTATATACATGTAGCTTAGGCATGTATAGTTCCACAGACTTCACTTCATCTGATATCTCAGAGAGGGGACCAGCAAAGGAAGATGCTCCGATTATCATATACTATCAGGAGAGATCTTGATGATAAGAGATTTGTGGTTGGCTGTTAAGTTGTATAGAGCATTTTTGTCTTTGGCGGAACATAAGAACAAAACCCAGGAATTTCAATCTTTTTTAAAATACTAAATCTAAGGAGATTCCCATTGTATTATTTAAACTCTACTATAGGATGTGATGTTCCCACGATAGTTAAAATTATAAAAGAATAATATATGAAAATAAGCTTATGCAATGCGAGTTTTTCTTCGAAAGGTTTATAATGACACAGTATATTCAATTTCAGCGAATGGTAATATACTACCATCATTGATTCCACTTTACTATGATGGACATATTATCCATATAATAGAATTAATTCACAATCAGAAGACAAATATGTAGGAGGAAAATATATGGACCCGCTCATAGGCATGGGCGCGTTAGCACTTATGGGTGCTGCTGCTACAATAGCAGGTGCATCCGAAGACCTGGAATCCGATATCGGATCTCAGAGTAACCCTAACTCTCAAGTGCAAC
>JAHFZE010000071.1 GCA_020854785.1 Methanomethylovorans sp. | reverse complement strand
GATCGCGAAAGCTGTAAAGTTGTGGATGTCAATGAGACGCTCTGTATCCAGATGGGATATTCAAGAGCAGATCTTTTGACGATGGTCCCTGATCTTTTAATGGATACAGTAGGTAATTTCTGGAACAGGGCTTTCTTGGAAACATGTGGGGACAACTATCTGGATGTCGATGCAGTTTTCAAAGCAAAGAACGGACATGAGATACCTGTGGAAATAAATGTTACATTCATAGAACATGATGATACTGAATATGTTCTTGCTGTTGCCAGGAATATCACTGAACGCAAAGAGAGAGAGGTCATAATACAAAAGACCAGGGACCGGGTGGAACTCGCTCTTAATGGTGCTGATCTGGGGATGTGGGATTGGGACGTAGCTACTGATGAACTTGTTTTTAATGCACGTTGGGCTGAAATGCTGGGTTATCAGGCCAGCTGCCTTCCCGGGAATTTCAAGGCTATCACTGGGATGGTCCATGAACAGGAAAGGGAAAGAGTAATTTCGGTTTTCCAAAATATCAGTCCATCTTCTCCTTTCTTAGAGGAGGAGTTCAGGGTCAATACTAGAGATCAAGGGTCTAAATGGTTGCTTGTCAGGGGTAAAGCTACAGAGTTCGATAATGAAGGCAAGGTTTCCAGATTTACTGGTACTGCTATGGATATAACCCAGCGCAAATTATCAGAGGAACATCTTCAGCAATATGCTGATAAACTACAGCATTCAAATGAAATGAAAGAACTGTTCACGGATATTTTGCGTCATGATCTCCTAAATCCGGCAGGAACTATCAAAGGGTTCACAGAACTACTACTTGAGATCGAAAACAACGAACAAAAAAGGTCAATGCTTGAGAAGATCCAGAAAAGTGATGATAAGCTCATCGATATGATAGATACAGCAGCCAAGTTCGCTAAACTTGAATCTCAGAATGAGCTTGAATTTTTTATAATGGATCTTGGTGAACTATTAAGGAATGCAGTTGAAAACCTGCGACCCATGTTCGAAGCCAAGAAAATGGTCACTGTCATACGTTTTTCCGGGATCCATAGTTCAGCTGTTAATCCTATAATCGAAGACGTTTTTGCTAACTTCCTCACCAATGCCGTGAAGTACAGTTCTGAGAACACATCCATATCCATTGATATATTTGATGAAGGCGATATGTGGAAAGTAGCTGTTGGTGATCAGGGTGAAGGCATTTCCGATGAAGATAAACCTTATGTTTTTGACAGGTTCAAAAGGGTCACAAAAAAGGGGGTCAAGGGCAGTGGTCTTGGCCTTGCCATAGTTAAAAGGATAGCTGAACTGCACGGTGGTGAAGTGGGCGTTGAGGATAATCCTGAAGGTAAGGGAAGTAGGTTCTGGATCAGGTTAAATAAGGCATGAAGATCAAGACCTATTTTTTATAAAACTTACTCGGATGATATCTATTCTTAATGTGGTCTCTAAGCTCCATAAAGGAAAAGTTTATGTAAGAGAGATACATGTATAGGGTGCTCGTGTTAACAACACATGGCACCTACTTCGAGCCGGGGTGGGGTAGCGGTTATCCTGTGGCCCTGTGGAGGCTACGATTCGAGTTCGATTCTCGATCCCGGCCCCATTCTCAAACATTTGGATCTTTAAAGTTCATAGTTCTCTTGAACACTCGTTCTTGGTATTCACCAATGAACTAAATGATGAAAAATGTTTAGGAAAACTCATTGAGTTTCAGTTGTCTGCGCGGGCAGTATTCACCCGGTATATCTAAAGGGTATTCACTTGTCAGACACGCGAGACACAGATCTTCTTTTTCGATGCCTATTGCCCGAACCAACCCTTCTATGCTCAGATACCCAAGCGAGTCGGCATTGATGACCGCTTCAACCCCTGCTACAGTTTTATGGGCTGCTATCAGTTCATTTCTGGTACCCATATCTATTCCAAAATAGCATGGAGCTATAATAGGGGGGCTGCCAATGCGTGCATGTATCTCTTTTGCACCGGCACGTCTTATCATATCGATGATGCGCCTGGAGGTAGTCCCGCGTACTATACTGTCATCTATAAGGACTATCCTTTGGTCCTTGATGTTATCAGAGATCGTGTTCATCTTAAGCCTTACAGCTGTTTCCCGCATTGCTTGTCCAGGGAGAATGAATGTCCTGCCAATGTAACGATTCTTCATGAGCCCTTCACTGTATTTTATATTTGCTTCGTATGAATATCCAATGGCAGAAGTGATCCCTGAATCGGGTACAGGTGATACAATGTCCGCTTTCACAGGGTGTTCACGTGCAAGCTCTCTCCCTATCTTCTCGCGAACGTTGTATACAAGTTTACCATTAATAACAGAATCTGGACGTGCGAAGTACACATATTCAAATACACAATGTGCGTGATACTTTTCGTGAACAAGCTGATGACTTTCAAAAGCATCGTTCTTGAATACCAATAATTCTCCGGGTGCAACTTCCCTTATCAGTGTTCCATTGAGCGTGTCGATAGCAACACTTTCAGAGGCAACTATAAAACCACCATCTAGCTCTCCTACACATAATGGTTTAAAACCTAGGGGATCGCGCAATGCATACAGCTGATCATCTATGAGGATGGCCAGGGAGTAGGAACCTTTTAATCTTTTTATCACATTGGAGATCGATTCTATAGGGTTGTGGCGCAAAAGTTCTTTTACAAGCAGGTGTGCGATCACTTCTGTGTCAGAACTGGTTATGAATATGCGACCTTCTAATTCCAATTCATCTCTCAAAAGACTGTAGTTTGCCAGGTTTCCATTATGGGCTATAGCTATAGTGCCGCTCTTGTAATTCACTATCAGAGGCTGGCAGTTTTCTATTTTGGAATGGCCTGTAGTGGAATAACGTACATGACCGACGCCTACATTGCCTTTTAGTTCCACGAGGTCTTTTTTAACGTATACTTCAGGCACTAGCCCCATACCTTTAATAGATTTGCAATGTAGCCCATCATGCACTGTGATACCAGTGGATTCCTGACCCCTATGTTGCAGGGCATAAAGGGCATAGTATATTTGGAGCGCAGTGGGGTTGTCTGTGGATGCGCCATTCTGCATCACAACACCCACGACACCACATTCCTCTTTCATCTATACCCCAAAAGAGAAAAACAGTATTGTTCTTAGAACTTGCACTTACGTTCCCATTTATAGCTTCTCATACGTGGTGTCCTGCCAAAGCCACATGCAGTACACTGCTTAGTATGGATATTAAGTGATACGCTACCGCAGCGCCTACATGTTACATGCGTGCGCTTTTGCCTTTTTCCCATTGAGGGAGTACCTTTTGACATTTATCATCACCTTATTGAACTTCTTCGTCACTCTATTTAATTATCGTAATAAATACTATCTGTGAATTACTATGTGTCGAGCGAACCTCAGACAATATCATAGGATAAATATGTTACGGGGATACGTATACTACGTTGTCACCCCTTATGATCACAGTACCAAGTTTCCGGGTCTCTCCTTCCCTCAGCTCTTCCGCTTCCTCGAGAACAAGGTTCATGTGCACATCATAACCCTGCAGATTTCCTCTAAACTCGCGGGCTCCTTTCAATCTCACAATAACAGGTGTGTTCAAAGCATTGTTCAGTATATCAAGAGGTCTGTTTCCCATTTAAAGCCGCCTCATCTAAATAAATCAAAGTAGTCCTGAATGATATGGATATGTATCAACGGAATGATAGCATCATACTGCCATTATACTGCTCTTCATTGTGTATAGTCAGATATAAAACTATCGAACATTGCATCACCGATGCCATGAAGCACAGAACATATGTGACCGCCGACCATAATGTATTTAGGATATTTCTCATATCTTTTGCCAACCATATATCTTTTATTCCCTTTGAAGGAACACAGAAAGGTGAACATAATGTCCAGTACTCCCGTGGTAATGACTATAGCAGGTTCAGACTCTGGTGGTGGTGCAGGTCTTGAAGCGGATATCAAGACCTTTGCAGCTTTAGGTGTACATGGAACATGTGCAATAACTTCTGTTACTGCACAAAACACCAGAGGTGTGATCAGTATATATGATCTGCCTCTTCATGTTATAAGTGAACAGATCAAAGCTGTATGTTCTGATATGGATGTCAAGTGGGCAAAGACAGGGATGCTCTCCTCTGCTGAGATAGTTGCCTTAGTGTCAAAAGAAGTGAGGTCCAATGGACTTTCTCTAGTGGTGGACCCTGTGATGGCAGCTGAAGCAGGAGGAGACCTGTTGCATAAAGATGCTGTGAGGACACTTAAAGAGGATCTGCTCCCATTCAGTAAGGTAGTAACGCCCAACATCTATGAAGCACGTACTCTCTCAGGTATTGATATTAAAGATGTGAACGATGCCAAGAGAGCAGCAAAAAAGATCGCAGAGTTAGGTGTAGATGTCGTGATCGTCACAGGTGGACATCTGGACGCATCTGATGTGGTATATGAATCAGTTTCCGATAGATGGACTGTGATACCGGGTAAGTTCCTGGAAGGCGGTACTCATGGATCCGGGTGCACGTATGCGGCTTCTATCACTGCATTTCTGTCCAGGGGATATACTATCATCGAAGCTGCCATGCTTGCTAAATCCTTTGTGGAAAATGCCATTTTGAACAGTGTGAAAGTAGGGCACGGGGTAGGACCGGTGAATCAGTTAGGTTCACTTCTCAAAGCGGCCTATCGCTATGATACTCTCCAAAACACTATTTCAGCTGTTGGGATCCTGGTTTCATGTGATGAGTTCGGGGAACTCATTCCAGAAGTGGGATGTAATATTGCCATGGCCATCCCCGGAGCTACCGTACTGACAGATGTGGCAGGTGTCAGCGGACGTATCGTACGTGTGAAGGATAGGCCTTATATTGCAGGTAATGTGGAATTCGGAGGCAGCAAACATGTTGGAAGTATGGTCCTTGCCGCTATGGGGTCAGATCTATCTGTAAGGGCAGCTGTTAATCTAAGGTACTCTGAAAAAGTTTTACATATCTGTAGGAGTATTGGACTTACTATTTCTTCTTTTGACAGATATGTTGAAGCTGAGCAGTCGGAAACTATTGATTTAGGTGTCATCAGTGGTATAAAG
>JAHFZE010000191.1 GCA_020854785.1 Methanomethylovorans sp. | reverse complement strand
TTATCTAAGAACATGTATCATCTATACGAGATACGCGATTGGATATGCGAATGTGAAATTTTGCTTTTCCTGGCAGAGGTACATTTCATAGATGCAAAAGTTTCTCCTATATGTCACGAGTTCTGCCATGCATTAACTGGAAGTAAGCTTGATGAAATGCTTTGTCTTTTAAAAGAACATCATTGTTCCTGCATGAACATATACTCTTGTGTAGTAAAAGAGGAACTTGATAATTTTAAGTCTGTAATTGACAGAATATCAGCAGAAAAATGGGACCTACTTAATTATGACTGCATCATTCAGGCACAGAGGATACTGGAAAAACTTGTTGATGGTCTTCACAAGGATATCATCCTGATGCATAAAGAACGTGGTTATCCTCTGTTATATTCTGAAATTGATCTATATCCTCTAAAATAGTTTTCCGTCATGAGGCATTACCCGTTCTGTTGTAGTTTTCGGATCAAGGTGGATGAAATTCCATCGTCACTGTATTCATCCTCGGGAACAATGGTCATTATAGGCTTAGCTTTTTCTGGTATCTCTATTTTTGTCCCTTTCCTTGTGAAAACAAGAAAATCAACTGCTTTCTCCCTGAAATGTTCAAGAAGGGAATATAGGTTATCTTGAGGGCGATAATAACTCGGATCGAAGAGTCTCTTGACAGTGTCGGCACCCACAATAAAAGTTGAGTCCGGGAAAAGAGTTGCCTTTTCTACAAAAAGAGGTGTATTCGTCACAAATATATCTCCCATGAGATCAGGATCGTAGCAGGCTTTTATAGAAGCTATCCTGTCCTCAAGCGATATATAGTCTATTGGGGGCTTGTCCACATTGATGAGCGAGATCTCGAAATCCACTGGCAGACCATACTTACTGGATGCTATCCTTGCCATTTCCACATGGCTCTTGTGGCATGGATCGAAGGAGCCGGAGAAAATGATCCTGTGTGAATGGGGGAGACCTATCTTCTGTTCACCTATTCTCACACATCCTGGGGTAATATTCGTTGCATCATCTGCATGTAAGAGCCTTGATATTGCTTCGGAGGCTTCCATCTGCCTTATTTGTGGTCTTTCCTGGGAAGATAATCCTATACCGTCCGTTATTACAACATCCAGATCACAGGATGCAGCTATCATGTTGATGATCGACCTGGCCACTATGGTTTCTTCATGTTCTCTATCTCTTTTTTCTAAAAAAGAGATACTGTAAGAGGTTGTTTTCTGAAGTGACTGTACCGCCACATGCAGTTCATGCTGTCTTTCTTTCCGTTCAACGGTCGTTGCCAGGGTACAGGTCGCCCCAATACCCAGAAGATGTTCCAATCCCCTTTGTCCAGAACTTTGCAGCAGTATTGCTTTCTGGAAGGCGGCCATGGCCATTGCCCGCGCTGTCCTTGTAGAAGTGTATTTCTCCGGCTTCCTGCAAGTGAAAGCATCAAGTGCTTGCTGGCTGTATGGTACTATTGCTTCCAGTAAAGTGGCAGAGCCGCCCCCGTATCTCAATAGTTCTCCAATGGCCCCAGTCCCCCCGCCTGTAATAGCAAGCACAAATTCATATCCAGAAGAATGTATTTGATGTACCAGTTCTTTTATTTCCATAGTTATTCTTTTTTAAGCATCACGTTCTTTTTAAATTTACTCACAGGTTGATTGGAGCAAATATTAACAGGATGGTTTGAATATAGCTTTTGATCATCAAGTTCAAAGATTAAAAAACAAATGTTAAATTATAAGATCAGTATGCTCTATATGGGAAAATTATATCTCTTTTGGTAAATGATAGTTCTTCTGATAACTTTTTCCTGGGGGTATCTGATTGGAAGATGTTATAAGATGTTCTCGATGTATCCTGCCGGCCAGTCTGCCAAGCGTAAAGCTTGATGAGAAGGGTGTTTGTAATTATTGTAATAATTTTGACCGATCATTTGGTGACTGGGATAGTCAAAAAAAATTTAAGAAAAAACAATTTGAGCAAATCGTCGAGAAAATAAAAAAACTCAATTCAGAATACGATTGCCTTATTCCGTTAAGCGGAGGCAAGGACAGTACCTATGCGCTTTATGTTTGTGATAAGATCTACAACATGAAATGCTTGTGCATTACATTTGACAATGGTTTTTTATCAGACTACGCAAGAAGGAACATAAAAAATGCAATAAATGCCACAAAAGCAGATCATATCTACTATGCCGTAAACCCTAAAAAAATGCTTGAACTATACAAACATTTTATCATGAGTTGCGGTCATGTCTGTATTCCCTGTATGCGGGGTATAGGGTTCGTAAGTTATTTCCCACTTGAGGCCTTCAATATACCCATTGTAATAACAGGAAATGGCCGGAGGATCTCCTATCTCAGTGGTTTTCCTGAGCTTTTCCAGAGTGGTGACCTTACTGTTTTTAAGAATGCATGTAAAGGTACTGAAGCTGAAAATGAATGTGCTCCTCTGTTAAGACATGAACCAAAAGTAGGTTATAAGTCGTATATAAGCGCTGCACTTAACCTCATGGGTATAAAAGATAAATTCGTCCCTGGTCATATCACTCCGGACTATGTGGGGATATATGATTATCTGGATTCTGACTATGCAGAGATCCTTGAGACGATACAGCGTGAAATGGGATGGGAAAAAGCTGGGGATACCTTTGAGCACACAGATTGTTTTCTGCATGAGATCCCCTTTTATATACACACTATTAAATTTCCGGAGGTCACAGGCTCTACATTCTATCACAGCAATCTCATAAGATTGGGACAAATGACAAGAGAAAAGGCTCTTGAATTAGAATTGGGGAGATCAGAAAGTTCTGAGGGTGTTCAGGGTCTCGATGAGTTCTTGAAACAAATTGGCATGTCTCAAGAAGAATTTGTCGTACAGGTGAGCGATTGGACAAAGATCAAAAAATACAGAAAAGAAGAACCATTGTATGGAAAAATATATCGGAAGTTCCGAAAATAGACTTTATACACACTTCCTGTTAAATAGTTACTTTGTCTCCTTTTTTATACTAGACTCGAATATATTAACAGTTAGATAAACCATAAACGTATTTATATCAGAATATTATATTAATACGATGTTCGTATTCGGCCATTTAGGAATCACGTTGGGTCTTTTCAAGCTTCTGGAGCATAAACTGCCAGTTTTGAAAGGCCGTATCGACTATGCTGCTGTGCTCCTTGGTTCCATGTTGCCCGACCTTATCGATAAGCCAATAGGGAGGGTCATTTTCTCAGGAACTATAGATAATGGGCGGATATTTGCACATACTTTGCTGTTCTTCATTGTTCTTTGTGCTGTTTCCTTCTATTTGTGGAAGAGAAAGAACGATATAAGACCCATGTTCCTCTCAGCTGCCAGCTTCTGTCATCTGATCCAGGACAATATGTGGGAAGTACCAGCAACATTGTTCTGGCCTCTTATGGGGTGGCAGTTCCCAAGTAATCCAGGACCATACGATGGTATCCTTGATTATTTCCAGACACTCTTCACATATGCATATACTCCGGCGTTGGACTATGTTTTCATTTCCGAGGCAACGGGTTTTATTATCCTGCTGTTCCTGAGTGTTCGATACCTGCGACAGAAATATCTATCATATATTATATCTGGGGCTGTTAAGCCCTGAAACGTGCTGCAATCTTTATATATACAAATCGAGATATTATATAAAAAATATATTTACATTATGTGGTCAGAAGAGGATATTAATGGGAGATAATATTAGGATACACCGTAGCTCAAAGCTCTATGGACGAACTTCAGTAGGTGAAGGGACAGTTGTCATGGAAAAT
>JAHFZE010000194.1 GCA_020854785.1 Methanomethylovorans sp. | reverse complement strand
TCAAGATTCTTGGTACAAACAAGGCAGTCGTTTGGATGGTTGGAAAGTAAAAGCTCTACAGCCATTCTTCTGGCAGAAATTGCTCTGATAGTATCGGTACGAATTACCATACCATCTGTACAAACCTCTGCACAGGAGGGCACCAGGCTTCGCCTTCCTTCAACTTCAACAACACAGACTCTGCAGGATGCATTTTGATTTTTTATGCCAAACTCCTTCAAGTCAAGATGACAAAGAGTTGGGATTTTTAGATTAACCTGACGGGAGGCTTCCAAAATGGTTGTTCCCTCAGGGACTTGTATATGCATATCATTTATTACAATACTTAACATTTTCATGGGGAAACCTCCTTATGGTTTGATAATTGCATTAAAACGGCAGGCATCATAGCAGGCACCACAGCCAATGCAAAGTTCAGGATCAATAACATGTTTTTTCTTAGGCTTTCCTGAGATTGCGTTTACAGGACAAACCCGTGCACAGGCAGTACAGCCGATACATTTTTCTTCGATTATTGAATACTTTAATAGTGCCTTACATCTTCCCGCAGGGCAGGTTTTATCTACAATGTGAGCGAGATACTCGTCGTAAAAATATTCTAAAGTGCTTAACACTGGATTTGGTGCAGATTGTCCCAGCCCGCAAAGGGAGCTGTCTTTAATCATTCTGCCAAGAGCCCGAAGGTTTTCAATATCCTCCATTTTTCCTTCCCCTTCAGAAATTCTAACAAGGATTTCGTGCATTCGTTTTGTTCCCAGACGGCAGGGTGTGCATTTGCCGCAGGATTCATCTTGGGTAAATTCAAGATAAAATTTGGCAATGTCTACCATACAATCATCTTCCTCCAGGACAATCATTCCCCCAGAGCCCATCATTGAGCCAATGGAGAGAAGGCTTTCGTAGTCGATGGGGGTATCCAGATCCCGGGCGGTGATAACACCTCCAGAAGGTCCTCCCGTTTGCACGGCTTTGAATTCCTTATCGTTAGTAATTCCTCCGCCAATTTCGTAAATAATTTCACGGAGAGTTGTGCCCATGGGAACTTCAATCAGACCGATGTTATTAATTTTTCCAGCAAGGGAGAAAACTTTCGTTCCTTTGGATTTTTCTGTACCCATTGAGCAAAACCACTGAGGCCCGTTAAGAATTATTGGTGGTACATTGGCAAAGGTTTCTACGTTGTTAACAGAAGTAGGTTTTTTCTTGTAGCCTTCAATGGATGGGAAGGGTGGTTTTTTTGTAGGTTCTCCCCGTTTTCCTTCCACGGAATGGATAAGGGCAGTTTCCTCTCCGCAAACGAAGGCTCCCGCACCAAGCTTTATTTTAATGTCAAAGTTGAAACCACTGTCAAAAATATCTTTTCCTAAAAAGCCCAGGTCGTAGGCTTCTTTGATAGCGATTTCCAGACGCTGGATTGCCAGTGGATACTCAGCACGAATATAAATAATTCCCTGAGATGCTCCGATAGCGTAGCCGGCAATGGCCATGGCTTCCAGAACTGTGTGAGGATCTCCTTCGAGAATGGAGCGATCCATAAAAGCTCCCGGATCTCCCTCATCTGCGTTACAGAAAATATATTTTTCATCAGAAACCGGCTTTCTAGTTGCCTCCCACTTTAAACCAGTGGGGAATCCACCGCCTCCACGACCTCGAAGGCCGCTGGCTTTCATAATTTCAATAACATCTTCAGGAATCATTGATGTAAGAACTCTTCCCAGAGCCTCGTAACCCCTGTAGGCGATATACTCAAGAATGTTTTCCGGATCGATGTTTCCGCAATTACGCAGGGCAACCCGGTGCTGCTTTTTATAGAAGCTAATGTCATGCTGCTTAGGCAGATGCTCATGAGTTTTTGGATCTTCGTAGAGAAGACGCTTAACAATTTTATTATTGACGATGTGCTCCTCGATTAGTTCTTCAATATCTTCCATTTTAACTTTTACATAGAAAACATCTTCAGGGTGAATTTTTATAATAGGGCCCTGGCTGCAAAAGCCGAAGCAACCTGTTTGAGAAACTAGAATTTCTTTATCCAGACCTCTTTTTTTGATTCCTTCACGGCAGGCTTCAATCATTTTTAAACTTTCAGCAGAAACACAGCCCGTGCCGCCACAGAAAAGAATGTGACGCTTAAATTCATCCGTGGATTCGGGCACATCTTCCTCACGAAGCTTAATTTTTATAAACTCTTTGCTCTTTAATTCCCAGAGCTCTTCAAGATTTTGAATTTTATTTTTCATATATTAAGCTTCCTCCTTTTCCCGGTTTTTGTAGCTTTCAATGATGCCAGGAACATCTTCAGCATGAATGTGGCCGAAGACTTTATCGTTGACCATAACTACAGGAGCCAGGCCGCAGGCCCCAATACAGCGGACGTCAGTTAGGGTGAAAAGATTGTCAGGGGTAGTTTCCCCGGTTTTGATGCCCAGAATCCGGTGAAACTCATTCATAACTTTGTCTGCCCCTTTTACGAAGCAGGCAGTACCCATGCAGATATTTATTGTATATTTCCCCCGTTTTTCTTCATTAAAGTAGGAGTAGAAAGTAACAACTCCATAAATGTGAGCCGCAGGAAGATCAAGCTTTCGGGCTATGTAAAGCTGTAACTCGCTGGGGAGGTAGCCAAAAAGATCCTGAGCCTTATGAAGGACCGCAATAACCTCATCCTTTTTATTCGGGAACGAATCAATAAAAGTATCAAGAACAGGGAGAAGCTCCTCCGCATTTTCCAATTTATAAACATCTTCCATAAAATAACATCCTTCCCTTTTCAGAATAATCTGAATAGTATTTGTTAAAGTTTACCCTTAAACCCAAGAAAGGAAAAGAAAAAAAAACAAAAAAATGCTAAAATAAAAATGAAATAACCCGCTGATTAGGGGACGCTTCTATTTTCAGCGCGTTATCCACAGGGTAAAAAAGAGAAGAGGCCAGGAATATGAAAAAATATATGTACATAATGGCGGGAGGAGCTGCCGGTGCGGTACTTAGGTTTTACATCGGAACGCAAAACTTTCAAC
>JAHFZE010000294.1 GCA_020854785.1 Methanomethylovorans sp. | reverse complement strand
GTTCAAGTTCTACATGGTTATTAACTTCAAAGATCTTCTTAATTCCAGCCAGCCTGAATCCAGTGACAAACTCGCTGCTTCCTACCACTGCAAGCTCCATCAGATCACCAACTGAGTCTTAATTTCTTCATCATTCAGACCAACTGCCTTCCCACGAATGATCATACGCAGATTGCTTACCTCATTTTCTTTGCTCAGGATATAGTCCATAATAGGTACAATCGAAAGGGGATAGACATGTGAAAAGCTTTCTGCAGATCTTAATCTGAGTTTCTTGAGCCTTGTTTCAACATAGATCAAAGAATCCATTTTTATGCTACAACAATCAGATATATCTTCCCAGTAAGGAGTATTCTCCAATTCGGAAAGGAAATCTTCAAAGGATAAGGACAGCATTCTTTCGATCTCTCTTATCTTCAGTTTGAGCCCACCTTCTATAAGAAGATTTACTGTCAATGGATCCGATATCCCATACTTCTTAAGTCTGAACATTGTGACAAGGTTCTTTAAGTCTATATCGGTCCTTATGAATTTATTGAAAAGTTTTCTATCTTTGGATCTTGGATTCCCTATGGCTTGGAACAGGTCATGATAATATTTCTTATCAAGACGGTTCTCTATCTCCGACAGGTTCTCACCATTATAATCCTTCAAGATCGGGTAGTATTCACTTGTAGATAATGCCGCAATGACATCCTCATATGTGGATTTCGCAGCCAATTCCGAAGTGAAAGTATAACTTAGGCGGCCTGCTGTAACAACTGCTTCAAGGATCTCATCCTTTAATGCACCACAATGTTTTCCACGAAGGATTGTCTTGATATTCCAAATATCATACTTCTTTAAATATTCAGATATAAGGAAATTCAATTCGCCCTCTGAAATACTGATCAACTTAGTGAAGGTCACCGCCAGGTTCCTGTTCAATGCATGCTCAATAAGGTCGACACCTTCATACAATCTTGCAAGCTGATCAACATCCTCTTTGTATTCAACCTCTTGAATGAACCTTGTGATCTCAACGATCTGCATGTTCATTAGCCTCGGGTATGTTTCCTTGGGAAGTAACTTGCTTTTCATTGCACGTACACGTGCCGTAGTGTATGCATAGTTGGAATGCCCTTGAGGCCGTGACTTCTGGGATTGCATCCCACTCTTCAATCTCTGCAACAGCCGCATTTAAGAATCACCCAAATAAAATGTCAGATGTCTGTTTCAAAAACTGCTCGTTCACGCCTTTCAGGATCACATCATAGGTATAATCTAGACGGATGGTTCCATCCTCGTTCTCTATGACCACACCACCTGCACAATTAATGTTACCGGCATATTCCAATGAAGATAGTTCCCTTACGAGTTTTTCTGATTTCGCATTAGAGTAGATCCTCTTACCTTTAGATTCATTGTTCATAAGGATGATTTTAAGCAATTCCTTATCCTTAGCTTCCGGTAATGAAGAAATTACTTCAAAGGAACGGTCATACACTTCTTCAAGTGTTCCCTTGCGTGCATTGAGCAAAGTGCGTTTCACTTCAAGATTTGCACTGGATATCTCTTGCTGCTTCATCCTTTTGATATCATCTTCAGCTTTTGCAAGACTTTCGCCCATGATACGTTTAGCTTCGTCTTTAGCTTCCTCGATGATCTGTAAAACTTCAGCATCGGTCTCCGCTTTAATTCGGGATACCTCAGCATTGGCAGCATCCACGATATCTTTAACAACAGTTTCAAGTCCCATGCTCAACACCTTTAAAGAATTTAAGAGCAATTTGCTCTTAAATCGACTTAGCTTATCAGCAGTGCAACTACCAGACCAAAGATAACGATGGTTTCTGGGATAACGGTCAATATAAGACCCTTACCAAAGAGAGCCTCGTTCTCTGCCATTGCGCCTATTGCTGCACTACCAATATCCTTTTCTGCGATACCTGATGCTATTCCTGTAAGACCTACTGCAAGTCCTGCACCTATTGCCTTCAACCCTGCTGGGTCCATTACTGCTGCTGTTTCTACTGCCATTTAATTATTCCTCCGTGTATTTTCTTATATATCCAAATGGATCATATTTACGTCCGCCTCCCTCGTAGAACTTTCCGAAGAACTCTACGTACTGCAACCTCAAAGCGTGCAGTCCGGGGGCAATAATACTCAGGACAGTGTTTAAAGCATGCCCGAATATGAATACAATTATTGCAAATACTGTCATAAGACCAAATCTATCAGGCCAGATCATCTCGAATGCGATCATATTGACAGTAGAAGCAATATAGATAGAAGATAATCCCACAGCTATCAAACGAGTGTAGGATAAAGAGTTGCTCAACAAGGAAGGCAACTCCACAGGTCCTTTGATACCTTCGCCTTTAAGCAGCATCACAAAACCTGCTAAGAACACTATTATACCAGCATATAGCACTGCCGATGGTAAGATATCAAAGTAACCAAGAACTCCCAGAAGTATTCCGAGCTGGATAATTATCCAGCTGCCCTTCTCAAGAAGAGCTGCAGAGAATCCATGCTTTCTGTTCTCATTTATGAATCCCAGGATGTACCCAATATTAATGTGGATCACACCGATCAATGCTGTAAGTACGATCATTGTCATTACGAGATGAGTCCTGTGTATGGGATAAGTGATCATCTCTCCGCCAACAGGGGAAGCAAACAGATCGACAGTATTAAAACCAGGGATCAGACCAGCCTCGACAACTCCATGAGAGACGATACCTGCAAGAGGGAATCCAAGGAACTCACCATAAAGGATACCAAATATAAAAGTTGATACCTGACAATAGATGAGTATTTGCATGAGAGGTTTGACTGCATCAGATTTCACTGTTCTCTTGATAACTAAAGCAAGTGTCATCAGGATAAGGGCATAACCAATGTCACCAAGGATCATTCCATAGAACAATGGAAAAGTGATAAATATGAGGCTAGTAGGATCTAACTCCTTGTATCTGGGACGTGCATACAGGTTCATGATCTCCTGCAAAGGTCTGACAACCTGGGGGTTATCGTACTCTACAGGGACAATAGGTTCCTGTTCATGCTCTATTTCCTGCTGTGTTACGAACACACGATCCTGGGTGGCTCTGGAAACTGCCCTTTCAAGCTTATTGTAACTGTCTGAAGGAACCCAACCCTCGATTATGAAAGTGCTTTCAGATGTGGCAATATGAAGAGGAGCTTCAGATTTATTGGCCTCTATAGAAAGAACCTCATTG
>JAHFZE010000014.1 GCA_020854785.1 Methanomethylovorans sp. | reverse complement strand
TGTTAGCATAGATCTTAAGTAAAGGTTTTTATCATCAGATGTCATTAAATAAAGCCGAGAGGATAATAAATGGATAAAAAGAGTGCTATTGGTATTTTTCTCGCAGTGATCATGGTGGGTTCTATTCTCCCCCTGTTCTTTAGCGGTTCATCGAATAATAACAATGCTAACACAAATTCTGCCAGTGATGCCCCGGGTATAAACACCATGCCCGGTAATAAAGTGGACCATCAGCTTAATTCCATTGCAGACGGACTGGCGATGAGCCCGGAGGGCATCACATCTGCTCAATATGTGGACTATGCAAGGATGCATCAGAGCCAGCTTAAGATATTCGTACCGAATGAAACCGAATTATCAACCTTGTATAACGTAAGGCTGACAAAAGAGTTCGTTGCTGTAGACTCCAATGTAGCGAACGGAACAGATATTGCTTTGAGAATGCATGAAATAGAGCCAAAGGTCGTGAATTTCCAATATATGGCTTTGAACGAGCCATACAAAGGATACTACTTACTGTCAAGAAGTGAAGACTATTACAATGTTGTCGGCTCACCCATGTTGTTTGGCAGTAGGAACAGGCTTCAAAATACAATAGATGTACTTTCCGGGGATTCCTCAGGGTCACATTATTTCGATGACCTGCTCAGTTATACTGAGCCAGGAGCTGAATTCCAGATGATCAGTTCTGAGAATGAACTGGTAGCTGATCAGTATTACTTAGATTTCAGGGCTCTGGAAGAAGGAGGATATGCAAGGACATCTATTTTCCTGAACCTCAACGCAAGTGTACTTAGCGACATCAATTCTCTTGCTCAGAACAGTTCCATGCGCGGACTTGAATATGATATAACTAAATTCAATAATATCACGAAAGTTATCGTGAAGACCAACGAATCGAACTTCTTCAACCTTGCATTGGAGCCCTCTGCATAAGGCTCCCCTTTTCTTTGTTCAACGGAAAGGCTTTTGTTCTAGCAAAACCTTCTGCGCAGGCTACGTTAGCATTTTGCCGCAAGGTATATAAATAAATGCAGCGATTGATAGCCAACGCTTGATGTAAGTTGCAATGCATTTCACTTTATGTGGCAATCAACACAGGCAGTTGAAGATCATTAAGCCAGAGATATGTTCCGGTGAACATTGTTTCCGGAGCTACAATGAATGATGAAAGACCATGGAATGTGTTAATGGTCTTGAAGGAGATAGATAATATGGCAAAAAAATTCGATATTCCAGCAGAGCTCGCTGACAAAGCCCTTGAGAGCGTTGAACTCGCAAGAGATACCGGTAAACTCAAAAAAGGTACCAACGAAGTTACAAAAGCTATTGAAAGAGGTATTGTTAAACTCGCGGTCATCGCAGAGGACATTCAGCCTGAGGAGATCATTGCTCACATCCCTGTACTGTGTGAAGAAAAGAACGCACCCTATATATTTGTCAAGCAGCAGAAGGAACTTGGTGCTGCCTGTGGAATTGGCGTGAACTGTGCAACAGTAGCTATTATAGATGCCGGAAAGGGTGGGGAACTTATTGAAGACATTGTCCAGAAGGTCAACGCCCTGAAATAAATCTTTTGGAGGTATAGACAATGGCAGATGATGATACAGGATATGCGGCAGAGGTCATCGATGTTATCGGAAATACCGGTATGCATGGTGAAGCCAGCCAGATCCAGTGCAGGGTCTTGGAAGGCCGTGACAAGGGCCGCATAATCACCCGCAACAGTGTCGGGCCCGTAAGGATCGGGGATGTCTTCATGCTCATGGAGACCTCAAGAGAAGCCAAGAAGCTCACTACAAGGTGATACGAATGGAACAGAGAAAGTGTTCTTTTTGCGGTGAGTTGCTCGAGCCAGGTACAGGAAAATTGTTCGCTAAGAAAGATGGATCTACATATTATTTCTGTTCATCCAAGTGTGAGAACAACTTCATGCTTGGAAGGCTACCGAGGCGTACTATCTGGACCGAACAGGGCAGGATCTACCTCAAGAAAGCCTGAGTTGGTGTCAAAATGGAACAGACCTATGTCATGATAAAGCCAGACGCTGTACAAAGAGGGCTAATAGGCGAGATTATCTTAAGGATAGAGAGAAAAGGGCTCAAGATAACAGCCATGCGTATGAACGTTATGGATAAGAACAGTGCAAAGGCACATTATAAGGAGCATTCTGAAAGACCTTTTTTCAATTCCCTTATAGAATATGTTACTTCCGGACCATCCGTTTCCATGGTCGTTGAAGGTAATAATTCCATTGCGATCATGAGGGCCATCAATGGTGCCACCAATCCGGTGAATGCATTACCTGGCACGATACGCGGTGATCTTGCTGTAGAGACCGGAAGGAACGTAGTACATGCTTCTGATTCACCCGAAGCTGCAAAGCGTGAGATCTCCATTCACTTCAAGGATGATGAGGTCACGGGGTATAAGAAGATAGATGAGGCGTGGCTGTACGAGTAAAGGGATTTTACAGTGTTTGCCATTCCTGGTCCTCCTGACCTTTTTGGTACCGGGCATGGAGCAACACATCCCATACAGTTCTACATATCTCAAAGAAAGAGTAATAGAAGGGTTTTCTCATGGTGGACAGGAAGAATTTACGAACTCCAATAGTATCTGTAATGGGGCACGTAGACCACGGGAAGACTACCCTGCTTGATAAGATCAGAGGAAGTTCAGTGGCTGCCGGTGAGGCAGGTGCAATTACCCAGCATATAGGTGCTACAGAAGTGCCTATTGATGTAATTGTCGAGAAATGCGGCAATCCCTCCTTAAGGGAAAGATTTGTCGTACCCGGCCTCTTGTTCATTGATACTCCCGGTCATCATGCGTTCACATCCCTGCGAAGTCGCGGGGGAGCGCTTGCAGATCTTGCTATCGTGGTGGTCGATATAAACGAAGGCTTCAAGCCGCAGACAATAGAAAGCCTGCAGATCCTGAAACGTTTCAAAACCCCCTTTGTGGTGGTGGCGAACAAGATCGACAGGATACACGGCTGGAACTCTGTGCCTAATGCTCCTTTCCTTGTGAGCTACAATAAGCAGGCTGAACATGTGCAAGGGTATCTGGACAACAAGTTCTATGAGGTCGTAGGTGAGCTGTTCAATATTGGGTTCAATGCAGATCGCTATGATAGAATAAAGGACTTCCAGCGTACTATCGGTGTGATCCCCATAAGCGGCCACACTGGAGAAGGGATACCGGATGTACTGATGGTATTGCTTGGATTGGCACAGAAATTCCTGGAAGCCGATCTGCAGTATGATGCCACTGGTCCCGGCGTAGGGACCGTGCTTGAAGTGAAAGAAGAACGTGGACTTGGTACCACTGTAGACCTGATCCTTTATGATGGCATGCTACAGAAAGGCGATACTATCGTTCTCGGTAGCCTTGGTGAGCCGATCCAGACCAAAGTACGGGCCATTCTGAAGCCTAGACCTTTGTCCGAGATCAAATCCGAAGAAAAGTTCCAGCAGGTAGAGAAAATAATTGCAGCTGCAGGTATAAAGATCTCTGCTCCCAATCTTGATGGAGCCCTTGCAGGTACTCCTTTAAGGGTTGCAACAGCTGAAACCATCAATAAGATAGTCAAAGAGATCAAGCAGGAAGTGGATGCAGTACACATCGATACCGATACAATGGGTATTACCATCAAAGCCGATACTATAGGTTCTCTTGAAGCTCTTGTCAATGAGCTTAAAAAAGAGAATATAGCTATAAGGAAAGCTGATGTCGGTGATATTACCCATCGTGACATAGTTGATGTTTCTGCAATAGAAGATCCGCAATACGCAGTATTGGTAGGTTTCAACGTAAAGATATTACCTGACGCCAAAGAAAAAGCTCAACTGTCCAGCATCAAACTGTTCGTGAATGATGTGATCTACAGGCTAATTGAAGACTATAAGGAGTGGACCGAAGAACAGAAAGAGCTCTCTGAAAAGAACATCTCCGAAACCATCGTGAAGCCTGCGGTCTTCCAGATCATGCGCGATTGTATTTTCAGACAGAGTAAACCTGCTGTTGTCGGAGTGAGAATAAGGTCGGGTATAGTAAGGACAAATATCGAGATCACTAATTCTGATGGCGTGGTCGTGGGCAAGATCAAAGGCCTGCAATTGCGGGGTGAGAACATCGGTAGTGCAAGGACAGGGATGGAAGTGGCCATGGCCATAGAAGGCCCCACGGTGGGACGACAGATAAAAGAGGAAGACATCCTTTACGTAAATATACCCGAAAGGCATGCGAAGATCCTTGAGCATGAGATATGTGATTCCCTTTCTGCAGATGAAGTGGAAGCTTTAGATGCCTTCCTGGATATTAAAAGAAAGGAGAATCCCTTCTGGGCAAAGTGAATATGATCAATGTCATATTAAGCGAATTTCAAGAGTTTAAAACAATTATGGAGGAATAAAATTGGCAGATTTTAAAGTAGTTGTTTCAGATCCAAAGACAAAGAGTTACCAGTTCGATGTGAAGGGACCTGAGGCAAACAAGTTCATAGGAAAGATGATAGGCCAGGATATCGACGGATCTATAGTAGGTCTCTCCGGATATAAACTGGTTATCACCGGAGGAAGCGACAAGAGTGGCATGGTCATGAGACCAGATCTCCCAGGTCCAAAGAGAAAAAAGATCCTTGTGGCCACAGGCGTGGGTTATTCACCTAAAGCTAATGGAATGCGCCGCAGAAAGACCATGCATGGAAAGGAGATCTCACCTGATATCGTCCAGATCAACACCAAGGTCGTCGAGTACGGCGAAAGATCCATCGAAGAGATCATTGGTGGCGGTAAGACCGAAGAATGACCCAGATAATGGGTCATTCACTTTTAATCTTTTTTATATTCTCCCTATAAATGCTATTTCTCTCAGGTTATGATCCCCAACTCGTTGATCTAGCTCTTCATATTCAAAAGCCATAAAGTTATAAGACCGACTCCTACCGAGATCGTAAGGCTTGCCAGGGTACCTATCAGGATGTATTCACCTGCTTTTCTGTCAGCATTGAACCTTAATATCGACTTTGAGGCTATGAGCAGTCCGACAAGGGAATATTCATGATTGAGGATGAACGTAAGTATCAGGAACCTTTCCATTCTTCCTATCCACAGGCCAGCTTTTTCAAGCCCTTCATAATTTGAGGGCTCTATCTCTTTTTTCCATCTCTCTGTTGCCTTTCCGATGAAAGATCCCGCAGGGAACAGTATCAGGAAATATGCTGTAAGAAGGATCCATATCTTTGCATCTGCAAGCATGTACCCCACTTGCCCAAAGGTATCAGATGGAAGAAGAAAGTACCACACCAGCAGCATTACCAGAACGTGTGCCATCTGGTCCAGGGAAAACCAGAGCAGACTGTCTTCTTTCATATATCTTACACTGTCTATTGCCATATGGCTCAAAG
>JAHFZE010000168.1 GCA_020854785.1 Methanomethylovorans sp. | reverse complement strand
CTAAAACCGCTCATGAAATTCGGCATCCAGAATGTGAATGTGGCCACAATGCAGGCCATATCAGGTGCAGGCTATGAGGGTGTGGCATCAATGGCCATTCTTGACAATGTGATACCCTATATAGGAAGTGAAGAGGAGAAAATGGAAACTGAGCCGCTCAAGCTCCTGGGTGAGTTCAACGGCTCGGAGATAATAGAGGCAGATTTCAAATTGAGTGCTGCATGTAACAGAGTACCTGTTATGGACGGACACACTGAAACAGTATGGGTGACCATGCGGGATGATCCAACACCTGCACAGGTAAGACAGGAATTCCTCAATTTCAATCCTCATTTAGGGGACTTGCCCACAGAGCCCGAACAGGTGCTTATAGTAAGAGATGAGCCAGACAGGCCACAGCCCCGCCTTGACCGCAACATGGGCAATGGCATGAGTATAAGCGTAGGGCGCATCAGAGAAGGTATACGCTATGTTCTTATGGGACATAACACCATAAGAGGAGCCGCTGGTGCCAGTGTGCTCAATGCTGAACTCCTGCACAAACAGGGTAAACTTTGAAAAATAAAAAAGTTACGGAGAGTCTGATGCTCCGCCTGATACTATTCCTGCTGATAGGTTTACTGTCAATTGGAACTATATCAGGCGATGTAACATCAGATGTAAAAAATAATATTTTTGAACTTGAATTAGTGCCACTATCTGAGATCATAAAAGATCCAACTGCTTATGACAGCACAATGGCATACCGCAGAATAAGCGTGATTGGCAATGTTTCTGTGATGGATAAGAACCTAATAGCCATCTATCAGGATGGAGACGAACTAAAAGTGGATCGCACAAATGATCAGCTTTTTGTTGGTTTTAATACAGGGGATGGTATCAAGCTTACAGGACAATTCTTATATAAGCCCATGGGAACCAGCATATTCTATCCCAAGTATGTTCTGCACTATCCCACCGTACACATGGGTGAGGTAAACGTAAGCGATATTATTTCCGATCCCGGTAAGTTCAATGGGAAATATGTTACAGTAATTGGCAACATAACTGATATCAGATCAACGATGGGTGAGTATATTATTAGCCTTTCAAGTATGGACAATGGTCAAAACCTACGCGTATCTTACTTGGGATCCACTGAAGTTCAAGCTGGAGATGTGGTAATTGTAACAGGCCTTGTTAACGGTGCTACACTGTATAGTGAACAAATGGGAAAGTACTCTCCTTTGTCCATAAGTACGTTCATACCAGGTTTTACATATCTCTGGACCCTGTTCATCTTAGGATTACTGGTTATATATATGAAGCATGAATGACTTAAATCCCCAGGATCATCATGTTAATTGCATTATCAGTTGGTGGATCCATTCTTGCAAAGGACCTGAATCCTGAAAGCTTCCGTGCCTATGCCAAAGTGCTCAAAAGCTTGGCGAAGGAACATAAACTTGTAGTCGTTACAGGCGGAGGTGTTGCTGCCAGGGATTATATCAGGGCTGCAAGGAGCCTGGGAGCTAATGAAACAGAATCTGATTACATAGGCATCTTAATAACTCGTTTGAATGCACAGTTGCTTATTACCGCATTGGGAGATGATGTCTATCCCGAGCCCCCATGTGATTACAAAGAAGCTTGGAAAGCACTTTCCTCAGGAAAGATAGTTGTTATGGGAGGTGTCATTCCAGGACAGACCACTGACGCGGTGACAGCTATTGTAGCTGAATACCTTCAAGCGGATCTTATTGTTATTGCGACATCTGTTGACGGGGTATATTCCGCTGACCCAAAGAAGGATCCTAATGCGGTCAAATACGAGACAATGACCGCTAAAGAACTTGTAAAAATAGTTATCTCCACTGAGATGAAAGCTGGTTCGCAGTCTCCTGTGGACCCTCTTGCAGCCAAGATAATAGAGCGCTCGAACATTAACACCATTGTTATGCATGGAGCAGACCCTGAGAATGTAGCAGATGTCATTATACAGGAAAGCATAGGCTCTACATCTAAGAAAGAAGTTAATCTTGGCACAAGGATCATAGGATAAGATTCTGTGGTCATCATGAGGCTTAGAGTATTCCTTACCCTTATCTTCTTTTTTATCACGATGGCCGTTCCTGCTGCAGCTACAGGACAAGCTCACATTACTGACATGTTTGCAAATGGTGATGTGTGTGAGGTCACTATTGGATCTTCAGATGATCTCCATAATGTTACCTTAAGATATGATCTGATGTTAAGTAGCCGATTGATCGATTCCAAAATGGTTGAACTGGGTGACGTGTCTGCAGGAAATATTTCCAGAATTATTTTATGGGATACTGATCTGGAAAAGAACATCTACGTTTTTGAGGTAAGCTTGTTCGTAGATGGTGAACTTGCTCACAGCAGACAGATGGAGTTCGTTCATGGTAATCAGGCATTGCTGGATTTCAAGGTTGCAGGTTTCAACTCTGACAATAAAGGAGCTGCAGTTGTTATCAGCCCTAATAATATTTATCGTCCTTCCATAGTTGATCTTACATTTGAAATATTCAAAGAGAATGAACTGTTGTACTCTGAGACCTTAAAGGATGTTCCTGTGATCCAAGCCATGGAAAAGGACATAAAATGGCCTATTCTGCTCGACAATGGAAGAAAGTATGTTACCTTGCTGAAGGTTCGCTCCCATGGGTCCGATCTTACATCAGCTTACATTTCCATTTTTAAAGCAGAGCAAGATGTTAAAATAATTACAGATGATGCAGAACTGGATGAATACGGTGCAAGCGTCACGCTCATGGGTATGTCCCAAGTACCTTTCTACGGAAAAGTTGGTGTTATCCTTATCAATAATGGCACAAATATATACTTTGAGGAAGAGAGCGATGTTCTCACATTAAATAAAGAAGATACAGTTGGTTTTCTCTGGGAACATATTCCTCCAGGCGATTATACTGCTGAAATAAGGGTTTTTAACAATGAAGGTAACATCCTTGATAGCTACGAGACAGCTGTGAGGATAAGGGAATTACCCCCAGTCCCTCCGGAACAAAAGAAACAGTTACCTGGACTAGGTGTTATTGGAAACATTGCAGCTTTTCTGGCTGTTTTCTTCCGATTGCGTATTAACAGGAGATAAGATGCTTGACCTCATTCTCAAGAACGCTACCCAACGCAAGGTAAGAACTGTGCTGACGATCTGTGGCATAGCTCTGGGCATATTTGCTCTGGTGGTGATGGGAGCCATGTCCGAGAATTTCGGCCAGACCTTTGAAAAGTCTATGAGCCTT